>JBIKWS010000206.1:0-6604 GCA_044356195.1 Cyanophyceae cyanobacterium | reverse complement strand
ACCATCGGCGGCCGCGATGGTGAATGCCATGAGTTGCCCGGAAGCGCGGCCAGCGATGCGCGCCGTGAAGAGGCCGTCGCCGGCAACCGCGTCTCCCTGCTGGCCGTCATCACGCATCGCGACCTCGGTGATCGTGGTGGCGGGATCCATGCGCGAGCGGACCGAGAGTCCGGTGACGGCGTCTGGATCGGAAGCGCGCGCGGTGATGAGCACGGCCTCGTTGGCGCGGGGCAGGGCGGGGGTGTGCGTGACCTCGTAGATGGCGGGCCCGGCATTGGGAACACGGCGGCTGTTGGCGCGGCCAGGCGTTCCCAGATTCGCCGGGACCGAAAGCGGCGCGGCGAAGTCGGCGAAATTGCCGCGAAGGCGGAAGAGGAGTTCGGGCCAGCCAGCGATCCAGCGGACAGAGGCACGGAGGGTGATGTCGTTGCCGGAAACGAGGCCCGTACCCAGGATCCCGCGGATGGAGTTGATGCCGGTGTCGAGGCCACCCTGCGCTCGGAGGTGGAGGCCGCGGGCGCCGTTCCGGGCCCCGGAGGCATCAATGGTTGAGAGGGCGTGGTTTCCACCGAGGACCCAGGCGGGCGTGGCGGCTTCGAAGCCCGGGTTCTGGAGGAAGTTGGTGCTGGCTCCACGGAGGACCTGGATGTCGTCGACGAGACATTCGCCGTCGTTGAGCAGACCGAGGTGCAGGCGGTTGATGCCGTTTCCGGAGTACCCATTGTCCATCCGCCCGGTCCATTCGACCGTGGTCCACGCGGCCTTCGCGGATTCATCGGAATCAGCCCAGCTGGCCGCGAGCGCGGGATCCGCGTCCGGATCGATCAATTCCAGGCTGGAACCGCCGCCGTCAGCCCATTTGCCCCAGGCGCCGCCGTCCACGTAGCGGACCTCGCCGACGGTGATGTGGATGGTGTCGATGACGACCTGGCCCAGGTTGTTCGTGGTCCGCACTTCGTCGGGTTTGGAGAGGCGAACGACGTCGCCACCGTTCCCGAGCGAGCCGGAATACCCGCCCACCACGGCAGAGGCGGGGAGCGCGGGGTGGTTGGCCTTGAGGCGGTCGGGGTTGCGGGCAACCACGAGGAACCCGCCGGGCTGGAGGGTAAGTCCGGGAGGAAAGTTGAACTCGATGCCGCCGCGGAGCCGCCAACCTGTGAGCGGAGCGGGCGTGTTGCCGCGGTGGTGCAGTTCGACGAACTCGTCCTCGTCGTCCTCGGAAGGCGGGTTGAAGAAGATTTCGTTGATCACGACGTCCTCGTCGTGAAGGGAACCGTTCGGCGTGCCGGGCGTGGGGACTTCAAGGCGGCGGAAGGCAGCGGATCC
This sequence comes from Cyanophyceae cyanobacterium, assembly GCA_044356195.1. Classification (GTDB taxonomy): domain Bacteria; phylum Verrucomicrobiota; class Verrucomicrobiia; order Limisphaerales; family UBA9464; genus UBA6176. The sequence continues at coordinate 5,278 of JBIKWS010000206.1, read as the reverse complement.
GCTGGGCAGGCGGCCGGTCGAAACTCCGTTCTCCTGACCACCGAACCGGACCGAATCGGCAACGCGGGAGGCGTCAGGCACGAGGAGGTGGATGTCCTCGCCGGCCGAACTGAGCCGGAAATCCAACTGGGTCTCGGTGAAGGCGATGGCTTCGCCCGCGGCGAGGAGCGTCCCGTCCGGAATGCGGAAGCGGTTGGTCGTGATGTTGTCGGTCAGGATCCAGCCGGAGAGGTTCACCGCCGCGGTGGAACGGTTGTAGAGTTCGATGAAGTCGAGGGCCGGCGGATCCGTGTGGGCGAGGAATTCGTTGATGACGACCGGTTCAATGGGAGCAGCGGAGATGGGGTCGCGGCGACCCGGGGATCCTCCACGGCTCCAGCTGGCGGACCAGGCGCGGGGATCCTCCTCGCCGTAACTCGGGGAACTCAGGACGAGGGAGTGGCCGGTGCCGTCTGCGGCCACGGGCCAGGGAGCATCGGGGGAGTACTCGATGTGGAGCTTGATGGCCCCGATGTTATCGCGGAGTTCGATGACTTCGCCGGCGTTGTTGAGGTTGCCGGTCCAGGGTCCCAGGACCGGGGTGGTGCCCGCGAGGGGAGCGATGTTGGCGGGCGCGGCAGCGACGACGACGTGGGCACCGGCTTCGAGTTTGAACCCATCGGGGAAGCGGTATTGGACGCCGCCAGTGAGCGTCCAGCCGGTGAGTTCCTGGAAGATGTCGCCGTGGTTGGCGATCTCGATGAACTCCATGCCCCCGGTGTCGCCGAACGGGTGGTACTGGATCTCGGAGATCACCAGGCCGGTGCGGCGGCTGGAGGGAGTGGCGGATTCGCGGACATGATTCCAGACAGATTCGGCGGTCTGGGTGGTATTCCCCAGGTTCTGGAAGCGGGCGGTGCTGGCGACATTCCGGTTCTGGCTGGAAACGGCGAGGCCGACCCAGGCTTCGTTGGGCATCGTCACATTCGCCGAGCCGAGTTGGGTCCAGCGGGTGCCATCCACCGAAGCAAACGCGGTGAACTGGGTGCCAATGCGGCGGAGCCGGAGCCATGTGTTGGGCGGCGCGGACGGAAAGCCTCCCGTGGCGGAGGCGCGGGTGGGGGCGACGCCAGCGGTCAGGCGGCTTTCGGCGAAGCAACCCGCGGCTCCACTGGAGGCGAAGGCGGCGGCGAAGGAGCTGTTGGCGTTGGTGCTGGTCCGCGCCATCAGGCCGGCGCGGACGTGGGGGCTGGAGATGGTGATGTCCGCGACCCGCACCTGGACGTCGAAATCGCCGGTGCGCATCGCCCCCGAGAACATCAGCTGGTCGAGGCCAATCGTGCTTCCGGTGCCGCGCGCGGTGATGTCGTAGGCGTCTGTCCCGCTCTTCATGGAAGTGCCGAGGTCGGCACCGATGGGAAGGGGTTGGAGGTCCTGGGCGAAACCCCGGAAGCCAATGGACAGCACCAGGGAAACAAGGAACTGCGCGACGAACCTTCCGAAGCGCCCATGAGTGTTGAGTGACAGATCCATGGAGAACAGGTGGCGATAGGAGCACGTTCTGCGCCGGCCAACAACCGCCGTTCTCGGTCGGAGGAAGGCATTGTGTGTAACTGTCATTTGACACCCCAATGGATTGTGGTGTAGCGGAGAGGGAGATACGGCCGGTTGTTGTTGTCGCGTCATGAGGTGTCCAAAGTGCGGTACCCAGGAAGACCGGGTGATTGATTCACGTTCCTCGAAAGAGGGGGCGACCATCCGGCGTCGGCGCGAGTGCCTTGCGTGTACCCATCGCTTCACGACCTACGAAGAGATCGAGCACGAGCTGCTCACCGTGATCAAACGGGATGGGCGCCGGGAGCCGTTCTCTCGCGAGAAGTTGGTTATGGGCATCCAGAGGGCGTGCCAGAAACGTCCCGTGAGTGCGGAGGCGATTGCGGATGCGGTGGAACGGATCGTGGAAGGCTTGGCATCGGAGTATGAGCGGGAGGTGCCCGCGCAGTCTGTGGGGGAACGGGTGATGCGGGAGCTCCGGGGATTGGACCCGGTCGCGTACATCCGGTTTGCCAGCATTTACCGGCAGTTCGAGGAGATCACGGATTTCGTCGAGGAGGCGACCCGACTGGCGTCGTTGCCGCGTCCCGACAAACGGCAGATGGAACTTCCGGTGGCGGGTGAGGCCGGAGACGGAAAGCGAAAGGATCGGACATGATCGAGCTTCGACGTGATTGCATCTGGCTGGCGCAGGAGGGTGGGGAAGCAATTCCCTGCTCGGTGGAGGACCTCACATTCGAGGTGGTGGGCGGCGGTTCAGCCAACGTGGATCCGGAAGTCCTCCGGAATGCGGCGGCGGGTGTGCTCCACTTCTTCAAGGCGGAACAGGGCAAGGTCCGGATCACGCTCGGCGAGTTCGCCGAAGCGTTGGGTCGGGTGCTGGCGGGCCTGGGGTATGCGGTTGAGGTGATGGATTCGGAGTCGGAGGGGGGCGAGGGCGAAATCCGGCAGGAATCGGTGATCCAGACCACGGACCTTCGCGCGGTGGCGTTCGCGGCCGGCAAGATGGGGGAACTCGATTTCTTCCCGCGGTTGCGGACGTTGCTGCGGGACCAGTTGGCGGTGGCACCCAAGGCGGTGGAGTTCCATGGGCTGCGGCCGGCGGTGAAGCAGTTGCTGGGGCGCAAGCATTGGACCAAGGAATGCGAGGACCTCGAAGAACGCATTCTTGAGTCGTTGCGCGGGTGGTGGCTGCGGGAAACCGGGAAGCGGGACACGCGCTTGGTGGTGCGGTAACCAAGTGAGGGTCTGGTCCGGGAAAGCCAAGGTGCTTCTTGCGGGCTTCAGCGCCGGCGGGAATCCTGCGGCATGACTCTTTTTGAGAAGATCGTAGCCCGTCAGATCCCGGCGGACATCGTTTACGAGGACGATCAGGTCCTGGCCTTCCGGGACATCAAGCCGCAGGCACCGGTGCATGTGCTCCTCATTCCCAAGCGTTTGATTCCCCGCATCGGCGAGGCGGAAGCTTCGGACGCGGCACTTCTTGGGCATCTCCTGACAACCGTGCCCGAGGTTGCCCGGCGTGTGGGTGTCACCGAGGGCGGTTACCGACTGGTGATCAATAACGGCCGCGATGGCGGCGAGAGCGTGCCCCATCTGCACTGTCATCTTCTGGGTGGCCGCCCGCTCGAGTGGCCGCCCGGTTGAACACAGGCTCGACGCCGGACCGATGCGCGTGAAGCCTAGGCGGATGCGAGGTCGATCATCGGTTGGAGGCGGGTTCCTGGGTGGCGTGTTGTCAGCGGTCCTGTGGTGCGGCGGCCTGCATGCCGCGGACGCACCCGACTCAAAACAGGCCGTCGATCGGCTCAAGACCTGGTTGGCAAAGCCCACGGAATCCCGGGGTCCCATTGCTGAACAACCTTTCGCCAAGGCGGCATTGACCGCGGCGGACGCCGAACGGGCGGCAGATCTCCTGTGGACGGCCCGTCTGGAGGAATTGCGTCGGACCCGCAAGGCGGAGATGGAGGCGAAGAGGATCGAGGCTTCGGGGAAGGTCCTGCGCTATGAGGTGGTGCGCTTTGGCTCGGCGGAGGTGGCACCGGCGGGCGGCCGCAGCCTGTTCATCTCGATGCATGGGGGTGGGGGAGCCCCGGCTCGGGTGAACGACAGCCAGTGGACCAATCAGGTCCGACTGGCCAAGGGCTATGCGCCGTCGGAGGGAATTTACGTGGCTCCTCGGGCACCCACGGATACCTGGAACCTCTGGCATGAGCCCCACATCGATGTGCTTTTCGCGCGTCTGGTGGAGAACTTCGTGGCGCTGGAAGGGGTGAACCCCGACCGGGTGTACATCATGGGATACTCGGCGGGCGGCGATGGAGTGTACCAGTTGGCACCCCGCATGGCGGATTGGTGGGCGGGCGCAGCGATGAGCGCCGGTCATCCGAACGAGACACAGCCCTTCGGACTTCGCAACGTTCCTTTCGCCTTGCAGGTCGGTGAGCTGGACGCCGCCTATCGCCGGAACGCCATTGCTGCCGAATGGGGGGCCAAACTCCAGGCGCTGCACGCAGCCGATCCGGGTGGATACCAGAACCTCGTGAAGATCCCGGCTGGCAAACCGCACTGGATGAGCATGGAAGATCGCGTCGCGATCCCGTGGATGGAGGCTCGGAACCGGAATCCCCTCCCGGACCGGGTGGCGTGGCGTCAGGACGACGTCCTTCATCCGCGGCTCTACTGGCTGGGAGTGCCAGAGGGAACCGCCAAGGCCGAGCAACAGATCCTTGCGAGCCGATCCGGGGCCGCCGTGACGGTCGAAGCGTCCGACGTTCCGCAGATCCGGGTCCTTTGGAATGATGTGATGGCCGATCTGGACAAGGACGTCCAGGTCACGCTCGCCAATCCACCGCTCACGCTGTGGGACGGCAAGGTGGAGCGGACGATCGGGACGCTTTCCAGGACGCTGGAAGAACGCGGCGACCGGCGACTGATGTTCAGTGCGGAAGTGCTCGTCCGGGTGCCGAAGTCCTGAGCCTGCGAACGGCTTTTTGATCCACAGATTACACAGATTGCTCAGATTTCAGGGTGGATGAGTTACCCGTCGCGCAAAGGGGCGGCCTGAAGGCCTGCACCGCGCCTGCATCCGTTCACCCGTTGAATCGAAATCTGTGGACCACGTCCTGCATCACCCGATCTGTGAAATCGGTGAAATCTGTGGATCACATCCTGCATCACTCGATCTGTGAAATCGGTGAAATCTGTGGATCACATCCTGCATCACTCGATCTGTGAAATCGGTGAAATCTGTGGATCGCTGCCTTCGGCCTCTTCTCTGTGGAATCAGCCTCAGTCCTTCGAGAAGGTCAGGTGCTTCCAGCAACCGGCGACGATGACGGCGCTGACCAAGGCGATGGCAGCCATCGCGAGGCCGGGCATCAGGCGCCCGTAGATCAGGTAGCCGCTGGCGAAGATCAGGGACCAGATCCCGGCGGTCGCGGCGGCGGACGCCAGGAGGCCGATGGTCATGTCGGACTTCACATCGGGATTCCGGATCTGGACGCGCTCATGTTCGGCGCGCCCGAGGACGTGGGTCCATCCGGGGCCGCCGGGTTGGATGCGGCGGTAGAATTCGCGGAGTGCGGATTCATCCGTGGGCGCGGTGACGAGGGCGACGAGGATCCACGAGACGGTGGTGACGCCGACACCCCAGAGCATCTGGGCGGCACCGGATGGCGGTGGCGTGTCGCCGTAGCGTTTCCAGAGGAAGAACAGCACGGCCATCGCGAAGGACACGATCATG
>JBIKWS010000189.1:0-6964 GCA_044356195.1 Cyanophyceae cyanobacterium | reverse complement strand
CGCAGAAGTGCGATGCATTGACGGACATATCCCGCGGTCGCATCGAGGCGGGAGAGCACGTCCTCCACGCCGCGCGGGGTGGTGCCGGACATCAGCGACAGCGTCTGGGCCACATCCTGTTGGGGACCCTGAAGCTGGTTCAGGATCAGGTACTCACCCGGAAACCGGATCCCCTCCTCGTCCATCTTGAGATACGCATCGAAGAGGTCCCGATGCAGCCTGGATTCCTCGTCGAGGGTGGACACTCCGATGGAGTTCAGGGTGGAGCGCGTCCGCGTCACTTCCCGCTTCCGACGTTCAATCGCCTCCCTGCCGAGATCGGCCCACCGATGGTTGAACTCGGGATAACCCGTGTAGGTCGCGGATTCCGGGCTGTCCCACATTGAGTAACGCCATTGGAGTGAAAACAGGGATTTGAGTCGCTGGACCTCCGGCATCTCCCCTTGCGACTCCCGCAACCCGGCAAACGCCGACTCAAAAGCTTCCGGCGTCTCCGGACCTGCCCCAAGCAACATTCCGGAAAGCCCGATGCAGCAACCCGCCACCCATTTCAGCCCTGCGCGCCCGCCACGTTGAAGCCACATGCCCCGACGCTAACGCCCCGAGCTTCGGGTGGAAATACCGGCCTCCCGGATCACGCGCTTTTGCAACCAGACGTCGCACCTGCGACGTGCCATTGCAAAGGATCCGGCTTCTGAAGGGGCCTCAGGATGCGCTCGAACGAGCGAATGGAGTCACGGGACCCCAAAGAGCAACCAATGGAGTGGCCGCTGAGCGGACGGGAGGGGGAGGATGGTGCGAGATGCAGGTTTCGAACCTGCGACCCCTTGCGTGTGAAGCAAGTGCTCTACCACTGAGCTAATCTCGCAAACCGGGCCGCTTGATTAGACGATTCCAAAAATCGTGCAAGCCACAATTTCCAGAACGACCAAGATTCCATTGATTCCAACCCGATCCCTCCAAACAGAAGAGGCGACAGCAGCCTGAAACACGGCTTCATCCGTCTGGGAACTTTGGAAAGGGTTCGGGGTGGCGCTGTCCTCATCGCCTGGGGAATGGCTTTGGAACGGCGACGAGGACGTCGCCACCCCGTTGCATCGGGGGCAGTGTCCAGATGCGCCCGCCACGGGGATTCCGTTCATTGACAACTCGACGCGCGGAACACACTTTCCGGCGTCTTTTTTCAACATGCCGAAAATCACGATCCAGCCTCAGAACGTTTCCGCCGACGTCGAATCAGGCGAAACCCTTCTGGAGGCAGGCGAGAAGGCGGGCGTGGAGATGGAAGCGGGTTGCTTCAATTGTTCCTGCGGCACCTGCGTCGCTGAAGTGGTCTCGGGCATGGAGAATCTTTCCGAGCCTTCCGATGAGGAGTTGGACGTGCTGGACCAGTGGAACAAGGACCCGGACAAGTACCGACTCACCTGCTGTGTGAAGATCCTGAAGGATTCGGTGGTTCTGAAGGCCGGTCACTGACCCCAGGCAATAATGGGTTGGAACTTGGTCGTAAGGGTTTTGACCTCATTTATTTCACCCTCTCCCCGACTCGCGTTTCCCCGAACATGTGGCCAGTCTGGCAACGTCGCTGGCCCACAACGTCAGCGGTAACACCAGAGCGGATCCCGGGGTAGTCAGGGTTGGATGCGCTCAAAGATGCACCGGCAAGACCGTTGCGGGCTAGGGAGATCAGGGTGCCCGCGGTTCTGCCGGTGTTTTCCTTTGAACGTTCAAGTTCGAAGCCTTCCCCCCTGCCTCGCCACCTCGTCAGCTACCTTCAAGACACGCAGTCGAGGCCCGGCTTCGGCAGTGAATCAAAGCCCACCTCAACCTCCACTCCGACGTTCGACAACCGACAATCCGCCCGGCTAACGTCGCCGTCACATGACTGAGTTCGTGCGCGCCGACGGGCGCCTTCCGCATCAATTGCGCTCCATCCGGTTCCAGAACGGCATCGCGCCCCACGCCACAGGTTCCACCCTCATTGAATGGGGCAACACCCGTGTGATCTGCGCCGCCACCATTGAAGAGTCCGTGCCCAAGTGGATGCAGTCCCAGAAGATTCCCGGAGGCTGGCTGACTGCGGAGTACTCCATGCTTCCGTATTCCACGCTGGATCGGAAGGCCCGGGACATCTCGAAGCTCAAGCTCGACGGCCGATCCCAGGAAATCCAACGACTCATCGGCCGATCGCTCCGGGCAGCGGTCGATCTCGAGGCGCTGGGAACCCGGACCCTCTGGATCGACTGCGATGTGCTGCAGGCAGATGGCGGCACGCGCACCGCCTCCATCACCGGGGCGTATGTGGCCATCGGACTGGCGGTGCGAAAGCTCAAGTCCGAGGGCAAGCTCGCCGCTGCCACGGAGGTTCTGAAGGGGGTCGCCGCAGTGAGCGTGGGGGTCGTCAAGGACGTCGCCCTGCTCGACCTCGCGTATGTCGAAGACAAGGACGCGGCGGTCGACCTGAATCTGGTCATGAATGCGGAGGGCGAATTCGTGGAACTCCAGGCTTCGGGCGAAGAAGCCACCTTCAGCGACGCGCAATTGGCGTCGATGCTGGCGCTGGGGCGTACGGGCATCCGGGAGATTCTCGCGTTGCAATCCGCCGCCATCGCTGCCTGAACGGACGGACCTGCCGCAATGAAGACGAGCCTGTATTTCATCCGCCACGCCGAGGTCGAGGAAACCTACCATCGGGTCTTTGGCGGCCGCATCGACATGGGACTCTCTCCCCGCGGCCATGAACAGGCGCGGGCGCTGGCCGCATGGCTCAAGCCACGGACCTTCGACGCCGTGTACGCCAGCCCGATGCAACGGGTTCAGTTGACCCTGGCCCCCTTCCGCCAGCATCACTCGAACGAACCGGTGGTGCTCGACGGGCTGCGCGAGATCGACTTCGGAGCCTGGACCGGATTCGGATGGAACCAGGTGGAAGAAAAGTTCGGCATGAGCGCCTTCGACTGGCTCGAGCACATGGAGCACGACCGCATCCATCAGGCGGAGCGCATCGACGCCTTCCGGCAACGGGTCGCGCAGTCCGTTCACTTCGCGATCGAACAGTCGCGCGGCAAGACCGCGGCAATCTTCGCGCACGGGGGTGTGATCCGGATGGCGATGTCCGTCCTGCTGGGCATGCCCATGCGGAAGTTCGAACACTTCGAAATCGACTACGCCAGCGTCTCCTGGGTGGACGTCGGAGAAATGAAGGCCGGCCGGCCCAGGACAGAAATCCAACTCCTCAACTTCACCCCATGGCGCGACCTTTGAAACATCCATTGCGGCAGATCGCCATCGCAACCAACGCACAGTCCGAAGACGCCGTCTCTGTGGCGCTGGAAGGTGTGACAGGGATCACGCCCGGCATCCACACCGACGTCCAGACCGGGGCGGTCACGGTCTCCGCCTTCCTTGAACTGGCCGATGCCCGCATGCCGGAAATCCGGCGAGCAATCCGCAGCGCGATGGACGGGTTGGTGGAGTACGGGATCGATCCGGCTCCGGCGAAGCTCTCGATCCGCAAGGTCCCGGCGAGGGATTGGGCGGAATCGTGGAAGCGTCACTTCAAGCCGGTTTCCATCGGGCGCAAGCTGTTGGTGAAACCCACGTGGAACCGGAAGAAACCTGCCCCCGGCCAGGCGCTTGTGCTGTTGGATCCCGGCCTCAGTTTCGGTACGGGACAGCATGCCACCACGCGCTTTTGCCTGCAGGAACTGGTGGATGTCCGGGATGGAAACCGACCCCAGTCGCTGCTCGACGCGGGCATGGGCTCGGGAATCCTCGCGCTGGCGGGTGTCGCCCTGGGGTTCGCCCCGGTGGAGGGCTTTGACTTCGACCCGGACTGTGTTCGGACGGCAGGTGAGAATGCCGCACTCAACGGGATGACGAACCAGGTCGTGTTCGAGCAGGCGGATGTCACCCGCCTGCCGAAGCGACCGAAGAAGAAGTTCGACGTGGTCTGCGCCAACCTGATGGCCGACCTCCTGATCGCCGAGGCTCCCCGACTGGTCACACGGGTTGCATCCGGCGGTCGCCTGATCCTCGCCGGAATCCTGACAACCCAATTCCCCGCGGTGGAGGAAGCGTTTTCGAAGCTGGGATGGACACGCCTCCACGACTGCGTGGAACGCGAATGGAAATCAGGCTCCTTTGTCCGCGCCGAAGAAGCGGCGACGTGACTTCCGGCGCGGGCACGGTCTCCACCCCCCCGGAGGGAACGGGAAAGGCGCTGTGGCGAATCAGGGCGCGTTCGTCCGGGTTTGCTCGGCCTTCAGGCGTGAGGTCTCGGCCTTCACGTAATGCAGGAGCACGGGGGCCAGGATCATGCCTGGAATCCCCATCAAGCGTTCGCCGAGCACCAACCCGAGCAAGGTCAGCCACATCGGGTTCCGGATCCGGTCGCCGATGATCTTGGAGTTCAGGAAGTACTCCAGCTTGTGGATGGCCACGAGGAACACCAGTGCAAGGAAGGCCGTCCGATGGGACACCGTGAATCCGACTCCAATGATGAGTGTGTTGCTGAGGAGGTTTCCGAGGATCGGCAGCATGCCGAGCAGGAAAGTCAGCACGATGACGACCAGGAGGTGCGGGTAGCCGTTCCAGATCAGGAAGATGGAGGTGAGCGCCGTGTTCACGAGCGAGATCAGGATCTGCGCACCCATGACCGTCGCAAAGCTGTGATAGAAGGTTGTGAACCGTTCGATGATGGCCTGACCGGTCGCGGTGTACAGGTTGCCTTCCTCGGCTCCCGGATGACTTCCCAGGTCCAGTTTGCGGGTGAAGAAGAGGCTCACCGCCACGACGATCCCGATCAGGATGCTGACGGTCTCCACGGCGGCGATCCGCAGGTAATGGCCCAACCCAGCCAATTGACCGAGTTGGGCGAGCTGTGTCTGGACCTTTGCCATGAGCAATGTCCGGAGGCTCTTCATGTCCGTGAACGGCAGTTCAAACCCCTGCCCTTCCGCGTAATCGATGATCTTGGGGATCACCTCCCCGGCGATGGTGGGAAGAGCCACCACCGCCTGCTTCGCGAAGAAGTAGAGCCCGCTGACCACCCCGATCATGAGCACACCGAACAACACGATCCCGAGCCAGCGCTGGCCAAAGCTCAGGCGGTTGAGGGCGAAGAACGCGAACAGCACCGTGATCAACGGCACCATCATGTGCATCCCGGCCAGCAACCCCAGGAGCGCCAGCATGAACAGGTAGGAAATGCGTGTCTGCTGGCTCATGAAAGGATGGAGACCGGGTGACGGGGACGACGGAGCGGCCGAAACTACCGGATCCGCTCCAGCAGGAAGCCCAGGAGCGCACTGATCGGCATACGCTCCTGACGACCATCGTCGCGGTACCGGAGGGTGACCGTGTCCTTCAATTCCGGAGTCTCGCCCAGCGTATCGAAATCGATCGTCACGCAGAATGGCGTCCCGGCTTCGTCCTGGCGGGCATAGCGCCGGCCGATGGCTCCGGCATCGTCGTAGAAGGACATCATGTGGGCGCGCAGAAGCTCGTTGACCTCCCGGGCCTTCGCTACCAATTCAGGCTTGTTTTTCAGCAGCGGGAAAACGCCGACCTTGATCGGGGCCACCTTGGGATGAAATCGCAGGATGACCCGGGTCTCGGTCTTCCCCTTGTCGTCCGTGGTGGTCACCTCGCTGTAGGCATTCGTCAGCAATCCGAGGATCAGACGATCGACGCCAGCCGAAGGCTCGATCACGTGCGGGATGTACTGCCCCTTGGCCAACCCCTCCGCATCCTCCTTGGCCTCGCGTGCTGCCTGTTCGGCGGAAATACCCGCCTTGAGCAGGTACTTCTGGCGGTGCTGGAAGTACGAATCCGACAACCGTTGCCGCGTGGCTTCGTCCAACTTGCCCCAGGCCGTCCGGAGTTCCTCATCGAACACGCCCTGGGATTTCCCCGAGCACCGCTCATGCTGGCTCAGGTCGAAGTCACTCCGTGCGGCGATGCCTTCGAGTTCCTGCGTCCCGAATGGGAACTTGAAGAGCAGGTCCACCGTCGCCCGCGCGTAATGCGCCAGTTCGTCCGGCTTCTGCCAGTACTCCTCGAGCGAGGTCCGCGGCAATCCGATGGAGTCGTAGAAGCGGATGCGTTCCTCCACCCAGTACTGGTGCCACAACTGCCAACCCCAGTTGCGTTGCGGAGCGCCCGGATGCCCGGGGGCCGCCGGCTTGGCCACGGATCCAGTCAATGCCTCGACCGCCTCGTCGGGCGGGATGAAGAACTCCAACTCCATCTGCTCGAACTCGCGGGAGCGGAAGGTGAAGTTGCGCGGCGTCACCTCGTTCCGGAATGCCTTGCCGACCTGGGCGATGCCGAACGGCACCTTTTGGCGGGACGTCTCCAGCACGTTCTTGAACTGCGCGAAGATGGCCTGGGCTGTTTCAGGCCGCAGGTAGGCCACGTTGTCCTCGTCCGCCACCGGCCCGACGTACGTCTTGAACATCAGGTTGAACGGACGCGGCTCCGTGAGCAGCGAACCGTTCTCCGGATTGAACCGCTGCGAATTCTCCACCTTCTCGGTGCGTTCCCCTTCCAACTCCACCTGCTTCAATCCGCGAGCCTGATAGTACTGCGTCGCGACCTTGCGGGCGCTCTCCGGCGGTTTCCCAGCAGGCAGCAGGACGGCGTAGGCCTCTGCCACCATCTTCCCCGTCTCCGCATCACGCGCTCCGGAGTAGTGGTAGGCCGTGCCCGACTGGGGATCGATCTGGTCGGCACGAAAGCGCTTCCGCGTCAGCAGGCAGTCCGCCATCGGATCACTGAACGTATCCACGTGGCCGGAAGCCCTCCAGATCTGCGGGTGCATGATGATGGTGGCCTCGAGGCCCACCACGTCATCCCGGCGACGGGTCATCGACGTCCACCACAGGTCCTTGACGTTTCGCTTCAGTTCCGCGCCGAGCGGGCCGTAATCCCAAAAGCCATTGATGCCGCCGTAAATCTCGGA
>JBIKWS010000188.1:0-6974 GCA_044356195.1 Cyanophyceae cyanobacterium | reverse complement strand
GCAGTTTCCGGTGAGAATGGCCTTGGCCATGGACTGGAGCAGGGCGGGGGAAGGAATGGAATCGGCGTCGAGGAACAGGATCCAGTCACCGGTGGCGGCGCGGGCACCGGTGTTTCGGGCACGACCGATCATGTTGATCGGCTCGAACACAACGGTAGCCCCGTGGGATCGGGCGATGTCGGCGGTGCGGTCGGTGGAGTTGTTGTCGCAAACGATGACCTCGGTGGACCAGTCGAGCTGATGGAGGCATTCGATCGCCTGATGCAGAGCGGTGAGCGTGGATGGAAGGAGTCGCTCCTCGTTGAAGGCAGGGATGACCACGGACAGTGTCATGCGGCCAACATCGTGGTGCAGGGCGGGTTTGCAAAGCTCCGCGACGCGTGCAAGGTGAGGAACCGAACGGAGTCGAGCAGGCTGATCCTTGGGATTGGGTACGGTTCGATTTCGGGCTCGGGCTGTTGGCAACGCGGGTCCTTGGCAAACGTTCCGACAGCATTTGGCGCGCAAATCCGGGAAATCCGTTGACGCCCCGGCAGGGGGGTCAACAGAGTTTGGGGGTTTGCGGAATCTGGTCTGAAGCATCCAACCACGACATGAGTACTGCTGATAACGCCGCTGTTTTTGCGAAGGGTCTCGATGGAATCATTGCTGCGCACACGCGTCTGAGTGACGTGCGGGGTGACATCGGGCAGTTGATCTATTGCGGCTACGACATCGACGAATTGGCGGGAAAGGTGACGTTCGAGGAGGTGGTGCACCTGTTGTTCTACAACCGGTTGCCCAATTCCGCGGAACTCGCCGAGCTGAAGTCGACGCTGGCTGGCTACCGTGAGATCCCCCAGGGCGTGGCGGACCTCATCACCCGTCTTCCGAAGGACACGGGTCCAATGCACGCCATCCGCACGGGCGTGTCCGCGCTGGGTTGCTACGATACGACCGCGGACGACGAGACGATGGATGCGCAACGGCGCAAGGCGTTCCGCCTGATCGCCCAGATTCCGGTGATCACGGCGTATTTCCACCGTGCCCGGCAGGGTTTGGCCATCGTGCCCCCCGACCCCACCCTGGGTGAGGCGGCCAACTTCCTTTACATGATCGATGGCGTGAAGCCCTCGGCGGAAAAGGTCAGCACGATGGATATGTGCTACGTCCTCCACGCGGATCACGGCATGAACGCCTCGACGTTCAGCGCGCGGGTCACGATCGCGACGCAGAGCGACATGTATTCGGCGATCACTTCCGCCATCGGAACCCTGAAGGGCCCGCTCCACGGCGGTGCCAACGAAGGCGTGATCAAGATGCTGACGGCCATCGGGTCGCTGGAAGCGGTGGACGAATACGTCGCCGAGCGCCTCCGGCAGAAGCAGAAGATCATGGGCATCGGTCACCGCGTGTACAAGGTGCTGGACCCGCGGGCACCGCACCTGAAGCGCATGGCGCAGTTGCTTTCGGCGAAGCTGGGCGACCCGAAGTGGATCCAGATGTCCGATCGCATTGCCGAGATCATGCTTCATGAGAAGAAGCTTCATGCGAACGTCGATTTCTACAGTGCGACGGTCTATTACTCGCTCGGGATTCCGACCGACCTGTTCACGCCCCTGTTCGCGATTGCGCGGACGAGCGGGTGGACAGCGCACGTGCTGGAGCAGTTGGCGGACAACCGGTTGATCCGTCCGCAGTCGGTGTACACTGGGACCGAGGGGCTGAAGGTGACGCCGATTTCCGAGCGGTGATCGTCCGCAAATACACGGAAGGTGGACCAGGTCTGGGCCGTTGGTGCGGTCCGGATGTTGGTGCAGCTCCGAAACCCATTTCATGCTGGCGGGGATTCAGGATCCCCGGGCCGTCCCCGGCGGCATATTTCCGGGTTCAAGACACAGTGAGCCGATGAACATCCACGAATACCAAGCGAAGCAATTGCTCGCGCGACACGGGGTTGCCGTGCCCGCGGGGGAACCCTGCAAGACGGTCGACGAAGCGCGGGCGGTGGCGGAGAAGCTGTTTGCCGCGGGCCACACGTTGATCGTGATCAAGTCCCAGATCCATGCCGGCGGGCGCGGCAAGGGAACTTTCACCCACGGGTTTCAGGGCGGCGTGAAGCTGGCCAAGTCCGTGGACGAGGCGGTGAACTTCGCCGGCAACATGCTGGGCAAGACGCTCGTTACCAAGCAGACCGGACCCGAAGGTCGCGTGGTTCAAACGATCCTCATTGCGGCTGCCGAGACCATCAAGAAGGAGTTCTATCTCGCCGTGTTGCTGGATCGGGCGAATTCGCGTCCGCTGATCATGGCGAGCACCGAAGGCGGCGTGGAAATCGAGGAAGTGGCCGCGCATACTCCGGAGAAGATCGTCCGCGAGCACGTGGATCCTGCCGTGGGCCTGATGCCTTACCAGGCACGGAAGATTGCCGCGGCTCTGGGCCTGAAAGGCGACCTGTTCAACCAGGCCTGCAAGCTGATTGCCGGTGTCTACAAGGCCTCGTGGGAGTCCGATGCGGCGATGGTCGAGATCAACCCGCTGTGCATCGTTGAAGGACCGGGTGGCAAGGAAGCCATCATGGCCGTCGATGCCAAGATCGCACTGGACGACAATGCGCTTTACCGCCACGCCGACATCCAGGCGATGCGGGATCTGGCGGAGGAATCGCCTCTGGAGGTCGAAGCCTCCAAGTACTCCCTGAACTACATCAAGCTCGACGGCAATATCGCGTGCCTGGTCAACGGTGCCGGGTTGGCGATGTCGACGATGGACATCATCAAGCACTACGGTGGCGATCCTGCCAACTTCCTCGACGTCGGGGGTGGCGCATCGAAGGACCAGGTGGCGGCAGCGTTCCGGATCATCCTGAGCGACGTGGCCGTGAAGGGCATCCTCGTGAACATCTTTGGTGGCATCATGGACTGCAATGTGATTGCCACGGGCATCGTGGAAGCGGTGCGCGAGACGGGGCTGAAACTGCCGTTGGTGGTGCGTCTGGAAGGCAACAATGTGGCCGCGGGCAAGAAGACGCTGGCCGAATCCGGGTTGACGATCATCTCCGGGGATTCCATGGCGGATGCCGCCCAGAAGGTCGTCAAGGCCACGCGGGCTGCCTGAGTCGAAGAACCGAAAACATCCAACAAATCGATTTACCATGGCCATTCTCGTTACTCCGCAGACCAAGGTGTTGATCCAGGGCATCACCGGTTCCTTCGGTGCCCGGCACGCCCAACTCTCACTTGCCTACGGCTCCCAGGTCGTCGCCGGTGTCACCCCTGGAAAGGGCGGGCAACTGTTCGAAGGCAAGGTTCCCGTGTTCGACACGGTGTCGCAGGCGGCCCGTGAAACCGGGGCCACCGCATCGGCGATCTTCGTCCCACCTCCATTCGCGGCAGATGCCATCCTTGAAGCGGTGGACGCCGGCCTGGAACTCGTGGTGTGCATCACAGAAGGGATCCCTGTGAACGACATGGTCCGCGTGAAGCGGGCCATGCAGGGCTCGAGGGCGCGACTGATCGGACCGAACTGCCCGGGTCTCGTGACGCCGGGTGAAGGTCCCCAATCCCATGGTGGCTGCCGTATCGGCATCGCCCCGGGTTACATCCACAAGAAGGGCCACGTCGGCGTGGTGAGCCGTTCCGGCACACTGACCTACGAGGCGGTCTGGCAGTTGACCTGCCGTGGCGTGGGTCAGTCCACCTGCGTGGGCATTGGTGGCGATCCGGTCAACGGAACCTCGCATCTGGACGTCATCAAGATGTTCATGGCGGATCCGGAGACGCACGGGATCATCATGATCGGCGAGATCGGTGGCGCAGCTGAAGAAGAAGCCGCCGAGTGGATCGGGCGTTACGGCACCAAGCCGGTGGCCGGGTTCATCGCGGGCGCCACGGCGCCTCCGGGACGCCGCATGGGTCATGCCGGAGCAATTGTCAGCGGTGGCAAGGGAACCGCGCAGGCCAAGATCGATGCCTTCCGCAAGGCAGGCATCGGTGTGGCTGCAACGCCCAGCGAGATGGCAGATACGCTGCTCCGCATGATGTAGTCCCTGGGGCGGATAACCGGTGGGGGCTGGCCGGGTCGGGGCAACCCACCGGCCCGCCCGCATTCATCGGCTTCCGTCCATGGAATTCGTCGATCTCTTCCTGAACCTCGCGGGCCTGCTGATGTGGGTCTCCTGGCGGGGGATCCATGGACTGGAGGCTGCGGGGTCGGCGGGAACCATCCTGGGCAACCTGCGCGCCGCATCCAGCGCCCGGGATCCTCGGTGGGGGTATCTCGTGGGGTTGATCGGGATGCTCGTTTTTCGGGCGATGATCTATCGTCAGGTCGGACCCGCCCTTCCATGGCATCCCAGCTGGGAGGGGCCCACGGTGACCTTGTCGTTCCGGGCGGACAGCTTTGCCCGGATGTTGTCCTACTCCGTGTTGAGTTTTGGATGGCTTCTTTCGATCTGGTACACGGCATGGGTGGCCGTTCTGGTCATCAATCGACCTCCCCGGGATCGTGACGGGGTCACACGTGCCATCCGAAAGCAGTTGGGGCTGATCGGTTCCCTGCCAACGCCCGTATTGCTTCTTCTGCCACCCGTGCTGGCGGCATCGGCGTGGGGTGTGGTGGGCTGGCTGGCTGCGGAATACCGCCTCATGCCCGCGCTCAGGGATGGAACCCACCTCGTTCAACAGGCCGTGGTGGTTGGGTTGTCGCACTACACAGTCCTCCGATGGTTTGTCGTTGGATTGCTCGGCCTCCACCTGCTGAACCTCTACGTCTACCTCGGCAACCACGCCTTCTGGGATTTTGTCCAGCAGACGGGGGAGCGACTTTGCCGGCCTTTTGCCTTTTTCCGCCTTGGGCAGATGGACCTCTCGGCATTTCCGGCAATGTTTGTCGCCTGGGCGGGATTTACGTTGTTGGGACAAGGTTTCCCGTGGTTGCAGGCGAGCCTGCCCGGGATTCCTGACTGGGTGGAGTTTGGGATCTGGCCTACGATCTTCCGCAGCCTCCCGTGGAGCTGAGGGCGGGGTGCATCGAGGGATGGATTCGGGAGATCGCCGGGTGAGGGCACCCGGCCTGCAGGAATCTGGGAACTGTCTTTGGACGTATGGGATTGCCGAGCTACATCGCGGCGGAGTCGGGAGGATGCCTCCTGACCATCAAGGCCCAGCCGCGCGCCCGGTCCACTGCCTTTGCCGGAATGCATGGAGGCGCATTGAAGATCCGGATCGCGTCCCCTCCAGTGGACGGCGCGGCAAACGAAGCCCTGGTGGAGTTTCTTGCGGATTTCCTGGGATGCGGAAGGCGTCAGGTGGCAGTGGCCCGAGGGGCGGCATCCTCGCACAAGGTGATCCGGATCACCGGCATGAATGCTCCCGAAGTGGCGGCGAGGATGGCGTTGGCCGGCATCTCCGGCTGATTTGTGCGAGGGCTGAGAGGGGTGTCAGTTGCCTTGGGAAGCGGCAATCAGGACGCTGGCGAGGAGGGCGACGCCCGTGAGGCCGGTGCCGATGATGCCGCAAACCTTGCCGGCTTGGGTCAGCCCACGTCCCTCGGCGTCCATCCGACCTGCATCCATGAGGGTGAGGTCATTGTTTGCCATGACCCAGGCGGGGAGCCCGGCGAGAATGCACCCGCCGCAACACGCGATGATCCCGAGCAACAGGATGGTCGTGCCGCGGTGGGGCTGCATTGATCAAAATGTGACACAAATTGGGGAGGCCACTCAAGGGCCGAAAATGCGAGGGAACGGGGAGTTGCAAGATTTCTGATCTCGAAGCGTTCGGTGCCCAAACTTGCCATGCGAAGCAGGCCAGCGAACATTCGTGGATGGAGCGCATGCGTTGGGTGATGGGTGGTATCGTGGCCTTGGCTTGCCTCGGTGCCGGCTGCCGCGATGGAGCAGGAACCGAAGGACGGCAGAGCTACGACGTGACCGGCGTGGTCATCGAGGTCCGGGCTACGAACAACGAAGCGATCATCCGTCACGACGCCATCCCAGGCTACATGGAGGCGATGACGATGCCCTTTGACGTGAAGGATCCGTCGTTGCTCGGAGGTTTGAAGTCCGGCGATTTCGTCCGGTTCAAGCTCCTGGTGGAGCCCAAGGATTCATGGGCGGAGGGCTTTCAGGTGCTGAGCAACATCGGTCCGCAAACCGTTGCCGCCAAGCCGGTGCCCGTGCTGAACGATCCGAACGGCGTTTCCTTCTACAAGGATGTTCCTGAATTGAAGGTGGGAGATCTGTTGCCGGACTACGCGTTGACCAATCAGCTGGGGCAACCGATCCGACTCAGTCAGTTCCGAGGAAAGGCTTTGGCCTTCAATTTCTTCTTCACACGCTGTCCGTTGCCGGATTTCTGCCCTCGCGAAGCCGACAATCTTTCGCGCGTGATGCGACAGTTGAAGGCGGATGCGTCCGTGCCCTCCAACTGGCATCTGCTTTCGATTTCATTCGAGCCGGACAATGACCCGCCCAAGGCCCTGGAGGCGTATGGTCGGCGGCACCAGTACGACCCGGAGCGCTGGACGTTTGCGACGGGGGCGTACGAGCAGGTGCAGCCGTTGGGTTCCCACTTCGGCCTCTACTTCGGCAGGAACGTCACCCCGGACAACCAGAACCACAACCTCCGCACCGTGATCCTTGATCCAGAGGGACGGGTCGTGGAGATCATCATCGGCAACCGTTGGGAACCGGCGCAGGTGATCGAGGGCCTGAAGCGTGCCTTGAAGCCCGCGCGCTGAAGATCCCGACCGGTCAACGTCCTTTGCTGGCCCCCGCAATGGCGGCGAAGAGGGCGATCGCGGCGATGATTCCGACGACGAGGAAGAAGATCTTCCAGAAGCTGTAGGGTCGCTTGCCCGCGATACTGCCCGTGTAGCTGTTAATCAGCACCTGATACGATTTGCCGTGGTAGTCGTACGTCAGGATCCAGATGGGAACGAGGATGTGCTTGAAGGTCTGGTCGGACCACCGGGCGGAGACCTGAAGGTTCCGG
>JBIKWS010000187.1:0-6987 GCA_044356195.1 Cyanophyceae cyanobacterium | reverse complement strand
AACACCACCGTCCACTGGGGCAACGACGGCTTCTGCGTGGACATCGCCCTGGACCACGGAACCCCGGCAGCTCCCGCGACCCTCGGCATCCTCACCGACTTCAACCGCTACACGCGCGCCCCGGACGCCATCGCCTGGGAACAGTTCCGCACCCAGACCCTCACGAACCTCGGCTGGAACCTCCACCGCGTCTGGACCCCCGCCCTCTTCCGCGACCCCACGGCCCCCGTCGCCGCGGCCCCATAAGTCCCATGGGTCGCATGGGTCCTATAGGTCCCATCCGTTTCGCCCTCACCGCCGCCACCGCCGCCAACCACCGAACAGCCCCAGCGCCAGCGCTCCCACGAGCACCGTCGTCGCAGGCTCCGGCACCGGCGTGATGTTCAATTCCCAGGAGTCCAACCGGGCCAGACCACCGGTGGCCAGGTCCGCGGCAAACAGCGTCCACGTGCCGTTGGGATCGATCCCCGTGAAACTGTCAAAGGTTGCCACGCGCGGGGTGGTGTCCAGCACCTCGGAAGGATCCGCGAACCGCGCATCCGGCTCCCACCGCCCGGTCACCGGCTCGAGAATGGTGTTCTCGTCCGTGCCGAGGATCGACCGGTAGTTGTGGATGTCCCCCTGCGTCCCCGTGGCCGCGAAGGTGACGTTGAACCCGTTGTCCGGGGACCCAAACGAATCCCCCGAGGTCACCCCGGGACGATTCAGCAGGACGGTGAACCCGGACCCGTGCTGCAGGGTCAGGTAGAGGTCCCCGTTGTAGGCACCGGCGCCGACGCCGGCGATGTTCACCCGGACCTCCAATGAAAGGATGCCGGGGGTGGTGGTGACGACAGTCCGGACATCCACCAACCCGGTGCCGTCATTGTCGGGAATGAACCCGTTGTTCACGTTGAACAGGAACGACTGGGCCGCGAGCGGGCTGGCAGCGAACACCAGTGCGAGGGGCAGGTATTTCATGGTCGGCTCTGTGGAGGTTGAGGTCAGGGAGCGGTGACGTCGACACTGCGATAGTAACGTGTCGCATGGCTTGCGGCATCGTTGTCGGTGAATTCGAAGAGCCCGTTGGCCCCCGCCGTGGCGGTGCCCAGCGAACTCCACGACGGACTGCCAAGGTCCGGTGTGGCTTCGATGCGGTAAAGTCGGCCGGGAATGCCGGCAAACCGGATGGTCACGCGACCGCTGAGGTCACGATCCAATGTCAGGACATTGCGGCTCGGCGTCGTGTTGCCACCGATCACGTTGACCTGCACCACGCCGATCCCGAGGCCGCCACGTCCATCCGACACCTGATAGGTGAAGGAGTCCGGGGCATCACTGCCCGTCGGCGGCGTGTACAGGATCCACGGTCCACTGCGGCGGACACTCCCACCGTTGGCGGTCGGCGAGGTCACAGAGGCGAAGCTCAGCGGATCGAAGTCCGGATCCGTGTCATTCGCGAGCAACTCGGAGATCGCGACCTTCAATGCCTCACCCGGCTTGCGCAGGACCGTGTCCGCGCCCGCGATCGGCGAGTTGTTGCGCGCCGTCACGGTCACCAGGAACGACGTCGATGCGGACGCCGAACCGTCACTCACGGTGAGCGTGATCGTGGCGAGGCCTGCCTGACCCGCGGCAGGAGTGAGGGTCAGCGTGCGTGCCGCCCCGTCACCGGAGATCGCCACGGAGGCCGACGAGATCAGGCCGGGGTTGGACGAACCCACGTTGATCGTGAGTTCGTTCAACGGCGTGTCGGAGTCGCCCACGTTGAAGGACAAGCCGGTGATTGGCAGTCCCGCCGGCGTCGTCTGCGGCGCGATGCCCGAGATCGTCGGCGCGCTCGAAACGAAGGCCACGGCCGTCTGGGCGTCCGGCGATGCCGGCTGGGCTTCGACATTCCCCGCCTGATCGCGCGCCCGACTGAAGAACGCGTACGAACGCCCCACCGTTCCCGGATAGACGGACCCGGTCAGCGGCGTCGACGTCAGCCACGCCGCGAACGGACCGCCATCCTCGGACACGTAGATGTCGTACGAGGTGACTCCCGTGTCGTCGGATCCCGACCAACTCACGGGGATCTGGGCCGGGCTGTTCGCAGGCAGGGGCAGCACGGCACTGATCGGTGCGACGGCGTCCGGAGCCGGCGGATCCACATAGATCAGCCGGTAGCTGCCCGTCGAGTTGTGGTCGATCAGGTGCAGCATCTGCTCGTAGATCGGACGCGCCCCCAGGCCGGGGAAGGTGCGGTCCGTCGTCCAGAATTCGCGGTCGAGACCGAGTTCCTTGCCGTCCGAGCGGACGATCCGCCGCAATCGCAGCGAACCATTCGAAGGTTCCGGAATCCGGAGATAGGTCCATCCGGCAGGCATGGCCGCGTTGACCGTCACTTCGGTGACGCCACCGCCGGGCACTCCCGACACGGAGGCCAGTTCGACCAAGGCCACGTCATTGGTGCTGCCGTCGCTCAGGTACAGCGTGTCCGGCATGTTGCGCGGGTCGCCCTTGTCGTTCACGAGGAAGTCGGGCTTGCCGTCATTGAACGGTGCCCCGACCTCCACCATGCGGGTCATCTCATGGATGGTGACGGCTTCGATGAGCGACAGCCGCGGGTCGCCAAGTTCGTCCTGATGCGCGAACGACGCGGTGTACTCGCGGAAGTTGCCCTGCAGGGTCGACGTGAACAGCCATCGGCCGATCACGATCTGCCCCGGACCGACGTTGCCGAAGTTCGCGGTCAGCGACGGTGTCAGGTTCTGCCCCGCCACCTCGGTGGCGATGATCTTGAAGTCCACGAGCAGGCCGCGCTCGTTTTCGATGATCTCAGGCTGGCCGGAGATGATCCGGAAGTTGCGGGCCGTGCCGTAACCTTCATTGCGCACGAGCACGCCGAGGGTGAACGGAATCGAAGGCTCGATCGGATCGGTGAACGGATCATCCGAGAACACGTCGCGCTGATGGAAGTATTGGACCACCAGGTTCGGGTTCGGGAGGACCTCGATGCGGCTCGGAGCGAGCGGCACGGTGATCAGGACGCCGTCCTGACGGTAACGGAGCGTGCCGCTGACGTAGTGGACGGTCGGAACCGTCGGGGCTGCATCGCTCGTCGGGACCAGGATCCACGTCGCCTTGCCCGTGGAGGAAGCACCGATCACGCCGGAGCCATCCACCGCGCTCAAGCCGGTCAGGGTCGGCGTGCGGACGCCGAAGTCGATCGTCGATTCGGAACCGTCCTCACGCTCGACACGCAGGTCGACATCGACCAGGTCGAGCGCTCCTGCGGTGTTGTTCTCGACTTCGAGAGTCGCCTTGAAGGCATCGCGGGTGATGACCGCTTCCTGTTCGAGGCGGAGCTTCACACGGGCGCAGACGCCGCCGCCGTTCAGCAGGGCGTTGTTCAGGCGGTCGCGGGCATCCTTGATCGCGGAGTACTCGTCATTGAAGCCCTCGGCGATGTTCTCCTCACGCGCGGCCGCAGCCTCGGCGAGCAATCCCTGCAGGACGTCGTCCGCGATGAAGTCCTCGTTGAAGCCGTCCGGAAGATCCGTCCAGTTGGTGATGCCACCGCGGCGGTATTCCACCGTGCGGTTCCAGCGGTTCAGGAACTTAACCACGCTCTCACCCGGGACACCAGCCGGCGGCGTCAGCGCCACCAGTTGGCCGAACTCCGCCGGGTTCAGCAGGTGCTGGTCGGCGGACGCACCGCTCGACCGCTCCGCGAACGCCGCCCAGAACGCGATGTTCATTTCGTCCGTCGCCTTCGCCGCTGCCCACGCCTCGTCGTCGAGGACGTAAACCATCGGCGCCATCATCCGGCTCAACCGCTCGGTACGGGTTCGGAGTTCCGCGAGTTCGGGAACATTGGGCGGGACGATCGGCAGCGGGTTCAACCGCAGGTAGACCTGTTCATGATCGGGGCCACCGGCCACGGCTGCCACACGGCGTGAACCGCCGCCACCGCCACCACCGCACTTGTCGATGGTATCGCGGGTGAACGGCGTGTCCGTGATCTGGCAGAGACACTGGGCAATGCCCGAGCTGTTCCCGTTCACGCAGGCGCAGAGCAGGCCGCGGATACACGAGAACTCGGACAACCCGGGAATCTCGATAGGCGAACAGCCCGGGATGGTATTCAGGCAGTCCAACGACAACGCCCCGCCAAGACCCTTGTCGGCGATCTTTCCGCCGCACTTCGAGAGCGCGTACATGCAGTTCAGCGCCTTGATCAGCGGGAACTTGTTCGCCAACTGGTCGATCACGCACTCGGCGAGGCCAATGCCCAGGTTCAGCTTGCAGGGATCGCAACCCTGCGGCGTCGAAGCCGGCGCCACGGGAATGTGGTAGGTCGGCACCGAACATAGGAAGCAACTGCCGCCACCCGGTCCGCCGCCGGGACCGATCTCGCCGCGGAAATCCAGCCGCGGGAAGGTGCTGCCGCCATTGCCGCCGCAGCCGCTGCCCGCGTTGAACATGACGTACGGGACCGTGTACTTGTTAGTCTGATCCCCGCAGACCAGCTCGTACACCGTGAACCCGGCCGTGATGCACGGGCCACCACCTGCCGCAGTTGCTGCAACTCGTCGCAGGGCACTACCGCCACCAGGAGCCGACGCGCGCCGGATCGTCATGGGGACCACCAGGGAGGTCTTCGCCGGCAAGTCGCCGAACTCGCGGATCAACGGCTCGAAGATCCAGTCCGGATGCTCGGGCACCTGCAGGCTGGCGTTCTTCGCCGCGATCAAACCGTGGTTCGTCACCTTGAAGTTCACCTGGCCTTCGGTACCCACGATTGTCGCGAGGTCCACACTGGCCGGTTCAATGGTCACCACCGGCAACGGCACCGCCGTCTCGAACACCGTCTCGATCACGATCTTCGTGCGATCCTCGATCTCCGTCGGCTCCACCTTCCACGTGTACCTCACCGCCTGCCGAGCGAGGAACGCCGTCACGTTCGTCGTCCCGCCCGCCGGCACCAGATGCACCTGCTGGTAGGACGAGTGCTGGTCGGCCGAAATCTCCAGCCGGTAATAATTCTCCGCCAATCCCGGCAAGGTCACGAGACCCGTCGGACCGCTGTTCGTCTCCAGCACGGACAAACCCGTGAAGGCATCCACGAGGCGGATCGCGGCATTCGCCACGCGCGGTGCACCCTCGGCGTAGAAGGTATATTCGTCGGTGACCTCGACCACCATCCCGCCAATCGAATCTGACAGGCAGCGGAAGGTGAACGGAACCGTCACCTGCGAATTGTCCGAACCCAGCAGCAGCGAGCCGCTGTAAGGCCCGAGCGGCAGGTCCGCAGGCGGTGTCAGCAGGAGCGAAATCGTCGTCGTCTCACCCGGGGCCAGCGATGGCAGGTCCGCCGTCGATGCACTGCTGAGCCAGGGAATCGGCGGCAGCAACAGCCGCATCGGGCCGGTCGCCAGTCCACCTTGGTTCGCCACTTCGAAGGCCACCGTGACCTGCGTGCCACGACGCATTCCCGTGACAATGCTTCCCGGTGTCGCCACGAGTCGCGGCCGGAGGGCATCGACCTGGATCGGTAGATCCACCAGTCCCGACACACCCTCCTGCGTCGTCACGCGCAACCGGGCCGTTCCGCCCCGGACCACGCCCACGGGTGCGGTCACCGCGTAGCCCAACATCAACCGCCCGTCACCCGGCAGCACCGTGCCCGACAGGTTCGCCGTGACGTCCAACCCCGCCGGCTTGCTGACGACTTCCACAGCCGCCGCGTTGAGATCGATCTCGGAAAGGTTGTCGACCGCCAACGAACCCGTCGCGGATCCGCCCTCGATCACCGAGATCGTTCCCGGGGTCGCGATGCGGAACCCGAGGAGCACGAACACATCCTGTGTCGGCGGCGCGGAGACTCCGGGATGCGCTGCCGCGATGTCGTAATGCCCGGCCTCACCCGGCAACGGCGTGAAGTTCAACCGGAACTCACCCGCCGAATCCGTCAGCGCCGAAATCACACGCCGGGTGCCGCGCACCACCACGTGCACGTTGACCAACACCGACGGTGCCGGTGAACCGTTGTTCAGGCGCGCCACACCGCGCATCGGGATCACTGTTCCCGCAGGCACGACATCCACGTCCGTCGACACCGTCGCGTTGTAGGCCGGGACAATGTTGATCGGAGCCGAGATCGCCGTGTTGTTGGCTTCGTCCGTTTCCGTGACCACGCCGTTCACGTCCACCACCGCGATCAGGTAACGCGCTCCCGTTTCGCGCGGCAGCCGGATCGGCGGGTTCACCTCGAAGAAACTCCCCGCCGGAACTTCGCCGGGGAAGCTGTATTGCGAGGCGAGGACATCGCTCTCGTTGAAGGTCGCGTCGGACGACAGGAACAAACGGATCGTGAATGGCGTCGCCGCACGCAGGCCGCGATTCTCGATGCGGTACGAACCCGTGACGAACGTGTCCGTCTCCCCGGTCGCCGGCAGCGAAACCGACGCCACCACGAGATCCGGGAGGTTGATGTCGCTCACCGTCATCTGGGCAATGCCCGGCGTGAATCCATCGCGGCCCGCCGTCACGGTCACCCGCTTGGCACCGTCCGGCGTCCCGTCGTCCACCGTCCCCACCGGGAAGGTCACCGAGGCCGAACCTACTGGAATCGTCACCGTCGGCGGCAGCACCAGTTCGCCCGTCACATCGACGGCCAGCGCCACTTCCAGGGGGACCGACGTGTCCGTGTTGCGTCGAAGCGTTCCGATCGCGCCACCGACCACTCCTTCGGCCAGCGTCCCACGATTGAAGCTCAACAGCAGCGTCGCGCCGTCATCGTCGGTTACTGTCAGGTCACTAGAAACGGCATCACCCGTTGGGACACCGCCCCACAGCAGCACTGCTTGCAGCGTCACCGGTTGGTTGCCATCGACCACGTCGTCGTTCACCGCGGCGACATTGAAGCTCACCGAAGCCTGCCCCGCCGGAATGGTCACCGTCGAAGGCACCGTCGCCGCCGTTGTGTCCGACGACGTCAACCGGACGCTCAACGCACGATCA
>JBIKWS010000186.1:0-6991 GCA_044356195.1 Cyanophyceae cyanobacterium | reverse complement strand
ACCGACCCTCTACGGAAAGGGTGTTTTGCAGCAATGAACTGGCGGTCTGCGGCTCGTCCACAGCCTTCAATGCATGCGCCGGGTGAGGGCACCCGGCCTTCAGATCCCTGGCTCGGACTTAACGAACCGGTCCTCAGTTCATTGGGAGCGCGCGAAGACGCGAAGGAAGCAAGGGCCTGGGCCGGGTGTTCGGCGAAGACGGCGGCGGTGAAGTGAGACCGGGCAGATTTCCAACCGGTGGAGGCAGCGGGATTCCAGATCGGCGACGGCGGATACATTCGCGGCTTCGAGGCTTTGCGGCTTATTCGCCTCGTGTTCCGGAGCGTTCTCGAGCGATGGAGGGGCGAGCGAACTCCGGCGTTCGTGGGGGAAGGGGTTCTGCCGACCCTCCTGGGGCTGGGTGCTCATGGGAGGACGGAACCCAGCGCTCACGCGCTGGGCTATCGTCTGTCGGCCCTCCGGGCCTGGGGCCACGCATTGGGCACAGGGAGGAACGACGAGGAGACCATGCGGCTGACTTTGTCGTGCGCGTCGGAATCGGGATCGGTATCGGCATCGGAATCGAAAACAAAGGGGTGGGAGAAGATCCGGGTTCGATCCCGATCCCGATTGCGATCCCGATACCGAGCAGGAAGCCATCCGCATCATCGCTACCCGACCCGACGTGGACTGACGAGGAACCCGGCCGGCCGGCCCTTGCCGCACGCGTCGGTATCGGGATCGGTATCGGCATCGGAATCGAAAAGGTTGGGGAGGGAAGAACCAGGGTTCGATCCCGATCCCGATTGCGATCCCGATACCGAGTGGGAAAGCGCCTCCCATGCCGCCAGCCACAGCCGTCGCGGAGTTCGATCTTGATAATCCTTCCCTCCCGTTCCCTCCTCGCCCCCATCTTGAATCTTCAAACGTCCGCCACCGTGGCCTTGCTCCTCGCCGTCTCCGCTCCCTGTTTCGGTGCGGGCCTTGGCGTGCTTGTCGAGGCCGGAGGACGGGATCGCAACGGCACCACAGTCTCCTTCTCACTCCCGGCGTCCCACAGCACCGGGGCGTGGCGGATGGTTCCCGAATCGGGCAATCCTTCCGCCGCTGTTCCGGTGCAGGTGGAATCCACAGGGATCGTCGGAAACAACCGCGGATGGTTCCTCGTAAAGGACCTGCCGAAGGGCACATCGCGGAAGTATCGGATGGAAGCGGCGACCGGTCCGGCACCGTGGGTGGTCCGTGCGATCACGGAAACCAACGCCGTCCGCCTGGAGGTTTCCGGACGTCCCGCGTTCACGTATCGGACGACGCCCGTGCCCTTTCCCGAGGGCCGTGCCGATCTCACCCCGGCGTTCCGTCGCGGGGGATATATCCATCCGGTGATGACACCTTCAGGTGCGGTGGTGACGGACGATTATCCGGTCAATCACCGGCATCACCACGGGATCTGGTTCGCGTGGTCGCAGGCGGTGTTCGAGGGACGGAAGACGGACACGTGGAACATGGGCGACCAGAAGGGCACGGTAGAATTCGAGGGCCTCGACACGACCTGGAGCGGAGCCGTCCACGGCGGATTCCGCAGTCGGCATCGGCAGGTGGACCTGACCTCCGGAACGCCCCGCGTGATGCTGGGGGAAACATGGAATGTGCGCGTGTTTGCCGGCGGATTCCCCGGCGGTCGCGCCGCCCATGTGTTCGACGTGGACGTGACCGATCGTTGTCAGTCGGACGCCCCGGTGTCGTTGCCGAAGTATCGTTACGGGGGAATCGGGTTCCGCGGAAACTGGGCGTGGAACGGCGCGGGCAAGATGGATTTCCTGAACAGCGAGGGCACGACCCGACGCGATCGTGGCGACAACGCCGCCACCGTGGGACGCTGGGCCTGGATGGGTGGCGCCCTGGGTGAGGGACGCGCGGGCCTGCTGGTGCTAGGGCACCCGCAGAACGTCCACGCGCCGCAGCCTCAGCGCATTCATCCGGACGAACCCTTCCTCTCCATGGCCCCTCAACAGGCGGGACCGGTGGAGATCACGGCGGAACGTCCCTTGACCCTGCGGTACCGGATCGCGGTTTTCGATGGGCAACCGGACGTGGCCGAGATCGAGCGGTTGTGGGGCGACTATGCCGAGCCACCTGTGCTCCGGGTCGTCAGCCAGTAGCGTCCCATGCTCAGGACTTACCCGCCGTGGGCCGTGCGCGGCGGGGCACCACGGGAATGCGCGTGCGGGCCTCGAAGTAGGCGATGCGACCGGCACCCAGGCGGGCATCGCCGCGGACCATGCGGAGGCGTTGGGTGGCTTCGCGGAGGATTTCGAGTTCCCGGCTGTCCAGCTTCTGTTCGTCGCAATAGGCGAGGACCGACTCCGCAGCCTCCAGCAGTGCCTGGTGCACCGTCTGGAACTCGATGGCTCCGCTGGATGCCGTGCGGTCCACCCGCGTCACCGTGAGGCTGTGCGGGCCGTCCATGAATTCCCATTGCACCTCCCGACGCGACGGGACCTCCACCAGGTTGATCCACGCATCGATCCAGTTCTTGAGGACGTTGACGGGGAAATCGGACCAGCCTTCCTCGGGAAAAACCCCACCATCGAATCGGACAAAAAGGGTGCCCGTGACCCGCCCCCGGGGACGGTTCTGCTGAAAACTCTTCGGATCAACGGCAATGAAAGGGACAACGGACGCCATCCCGGACCCTCGCACCCGGACCCGGCCGGGGGCCAACTTCTTTCCGGATGCTTTTTCGAACAACGCCGCGAAGCTTTTCAACAGCCCCGTTGTTGAACCTGGAAGCAGCCGTTGTCTTGACCACGAAATTCACAAATTCCACGAATGGACGGTGCTGGCTTGGAGGTTTCCATCACCGCCCACCTCTTCTTTCGCAGGTGTGCGGCGATCCCAAGCCAAGTCCCTGTTTATTCGTGTGATTCGTGGTTTCAACTGCCTTTTCCAGGTTGAAACCTCCACGCCCGGGATCCTGCGCCATGCGAACATTTGTGCTCATTTCATTCCCGGTGCGAAGGTGCTCTGGGAGGTTCGAGGCGGCACCAACACCTTCAAGGCAATCCCGGACCCGCCTCCATCCTCCAACACCTTTCTTGGTCTGCGGCTGCGTGCCGGTTCGGTGCGCGCCGTGTTGTGGGGAGCGCTGGGTCTGCTTTCGCTCGGGATTGCGGTCCTCCTGTTCGCGAGGAAGAAGCCCCGTCGATAGCTCCCGCCGATTCCGCCTCAAACCCCGGCGCGGTCGATCTCCTCGTAGGCGTGGCGGAGCCAGACCTTGACGCGTTGGCGTTCGAGGATGCCGAGGGTGCGGTTGCCGTCCTCGTTGCGGTTCTGGGCGGCCCAGAAGCTGGTGCTGGTGGCGTCGATCTTGTTGATGACGGGTTCGTGGAGTCGACGGAGGTTCAGGACCCGGCCCTTCAGCTCGAGGATGCGCTCCTTCACGGGCGAGGCATCGAACAGGTCGAAGTTGTCGCCGCGGAGATGGTTCAGGACGATCACGTAGTCCAGGCGTTCGCCGAAGCGCTCGACCAGCTTCTGGAGGAGGTCGACGGAGTCCTTGCCGTTGTCCATGACGTGCCAGTACGTGATCGAGTAGCCGGCTTCCGCGGCCATCTCGAGGACCCCGGATTCGTCCATCCACTTCACCAGCGGATCGTGGGTCTGCGCGGCGAGGTCCACGAGGACGCGTTTCTCGGGATGCTCAATGGCGGTCTCGATGATCGGGTCGAGGCTCTCGTAGCGGTCGACGACCACGGGTGAAGCGTAGGCGGTGTAGAAGCGCAGCAGAGCGCCGTGTGAACGGTCGGAATCGAATCCCACGAACGGTAGTTCGCGGTCGATGAAGTACTGGGCGAGGACGCGGGCAACCACGGATTTGCCGACGCCGCCCTTTTCGCCGCCGATGAAATGGATTTTCGCCATGAACCGATCACTCCACCAGCAGAAGGCCCGGTGAAGCGATGGATATTCCCGGGGAATGAATGAAAGGAATGATCTGTTCCGATGAATTGATATTGGATCAGGCGAAGGTCGGATACCGCGACGCATGCCGGACGATAGGATGTCGACATGCCGAGGGTGTGGGTGTCCGGGACTGGATGCGGGCCATCGGCGGAAACCTGCGGGGGATCCTCTCATGCGTTGGATGACCTATTTCTTCTTGTCGTTGCCGATGGCCGATCTTCGATGCCTCCTTACGTCGGCAACTACGCTTCAACCTTGAAACTCCTACCTTCCGCCGCGTCGGGACGCGGGGCTTCAGGGAACTGGCGACTGGGAACTGGTAACTTGAAGCCTCCCATCCGCCTCCGCCCTTGTCCTTCGGCGGCGGCTCCCTAACGTCTGGGGCTGCATGGCGTCGCCATCCCCTGTGGTTCGGCTGCTTCGCGATCTGATCGCGTTGCCGAGTGTCAATCCGGCCTTCCTGCCGGCGGATGATCCGCGGACGGGGGAGGCGCGGGTGGCCGATTTCGTGGCGGCAACGGCGGCGGCGGCGGGCCTGACGGTCGAGTTCCAGGATGTCGCGCCCGGACGCCGGAACGTCCTGGCACGGCTGGAAACCAAGGGTCCGGTGCGTCGGCGGGTGTTGCTCGCCCCGCACATGGACACCGTGGGCAACCCAAACCTCGACGCCCTGTTGAATCCCGTGGTGCGCGGCGGTCGCGTGGTGGGCCGTGGTGCGTGCGATACCAAGGGCTGCGTGGCGGCGATGCTGGAGGCGGTGCGCCGGTTGGCGCGGTCGGGTCCCCGGCCGGAAGGTGTGGAGATTGTCTTCCTGGGTTTGGTGGACGAGGAGAACGCCCAGATGGGATCGCGTCACTATGCGGAGCAGGCGTCGCGCGAAGGATACGGCGCGGATCTGGCGGTGGTGGGGGAACCGACGCGGTTGGAAGTGGTGACGGCGCACAAGGGCGATGTCTGGCTCCAGCTGCGGACCCAGGGCCGGGCGGCGCACGGGGCGACGCCGCACCTTGGCAAGAACGCGGTGCATGCGATGGCGCGCGTGGTGGACCTGCTGGAAGGAGAGTACCGAACCCTGCTTGAAGGGCGGTCACACCCGCTGCTGGGTTCGCCCACCGTGAACGTCGGATCGATCCGCGGCGGCACCCAGCCGAACATCGTCCCGGACGATTGCGTGATCTCGGTGGACCGGCGGACGTTGCCGGGGGAATCGGAGACGATGGTGCGGCGGGAGGTGAAGGAGTTGCTCGAGAAACACGGGGTGGAGGCGACGATGGACACGTTGCGGACGGCGCCGTGTCATCCATTGGAAACGGACCCGGGCTTGCCGTGGGTGGTGGCCTTGCGCAAGGCGGCGGGGAAGCGGCGGACGGTGGGGGTGCACTATTTCTGCGATGCGGCTCCGTTGGCGGAAGGCGGGATTCCCGCGGTGGTGTTCGGGCCGGGGGACATTGCGCAGGCGCACACCCGGGACGAGTGGATCGCGGTGGAATCGCTGGAACGGGGGACGGCAATCCTGGAGGCGTTCCTTCGCGGGTTGTGAGAACCGTGCATCGACACTGGGAAGACTGAATCACCCGTGAGAGTCGCGTTCCTGACCCATGAACCGTTCCTGCCGCCCAGTGGGGGCGGGTCGGCGGAGGCGCCCCACATCGTGCGGGAGTTCCGGCGACGGGGACATCGGCTGGACCTGTTCTGCCCGGAGTTTCCGGACTGGAGGAAATTGCAGGAGGATCCCGGGCTGAACCTGCGGATCTTCGAGCGGTGGCGGATGGGTCGGTACACGCGGTTCCGGAACCTGAAGTACCTGTTGTATCCGGTGGCGCTGGCGGGATACGTGCGCGAGGTGGTGGCGGACCAGAAGCTGGAAGGCGACCCGGAGGCGGGGTACGACATCCTGTTCGCGCAACACACGATCTCGGCGGTGGCAGCAGGCTGGGCGCGCAAGAAGGTGGGCGGTCGGCTGGTGTTGAACTTCCTCGATTACCTTACGGGCTTCATGGAGACGTGGCCGGCGCCGTTCACGAAAACGGGTTTGGTGGACGCCCTGAACCGGTACGAGATGTCGTTGCCCGTGCGCTTCGACGCGGAAGGTATCCTGACGGTTTCGGATCCGCTCGCCGAACGGTTCGTCGGCGTCGGGTATCCGCAGGAACGGATCCGCACCCTGTTGTATGGGTATGATTCGCGGGTGTTCTGCCCGGCGGAGGAGCCGATGGCGGACGGCGAGGGTCCGGTGGTGGTGATGCATGGGTCGTTCGACCAGCACCATCTGGGACCGATCGCGCGGGATGCGCTCGCGCTCGTCCACGGGGTGCGCACGGACGTGCGGTATCGGTTCGTGGGACGTGACACGCCGACGTTGAAGCGGTTCGTGAAGGACATGGAAGCGCGCTGCCCGGGAATCCAGATCGAATGCCCGGGGTTCGTGCATTACGCGAACATCCCGCGGCAGTTGAAGGGGGCGACACTGGGGATCGTTCCCTACGAGGCCAGCGAGGGAACGCACTGCGCTTTCGTCGCGAAGGCCGTGGAGTACCTGGGCTGCGGCTTGCCGGTGGTGAGCACCCCGCTGGAAAACCTGAGGCGGCATTTCGCGACCGAGCACGCCATCCGGTTCAGCGGGTTCGATGGGCGTTCGTTCGGAAATCACATCCTCTACTGGCTTTCGATGCCCACGGCGCAGCGCGTGGAGATGGGATTGAAGGCGTCCCGGAAGGTAGCTGCGGAACTGGATTGGTCGGTGATCGCGCGTAATGCGGTCGATTTTGCGGAGCGGGTGCACCAGCATCCGCCGCCGCCGATGGTCCGGCGGAAGCGGTGAAGCGGGGTGGGAAATCATGCGACATCAATGAGCGACACGAAGCAGAGCTTTGCGAAGCAGGGGGCGTGGATGGTGCTGGCGACGGTTGCCGGCGGGGCGGCGATGATGCTGGTCCACACGTTCGTCAGCAAACGATGCGGCGACCAGGCCTATGCCGAGTTCAAGGCGTTGTTGTCCTCGTTCTATGTCATCGCGGCGGTGGGTGGAGGGTTGTGGACGTTGTTC
>JBIKWS010000361.1:0-4839 GCA_044356195.1 Cyanophyceae cyanobacterium | reverse complement strand
AACTTGTTCGTCCGTTCGATCGCAGCCCTGCTAGGGCTGTGGTTGATCCTATCCGGGGTGGGCGCGGGTGTTGGGGGAGGATTCCGGGGGACGACGGTCGCGGAACGCGCAGGCTGCTGCGCCCGCAAGATCAAGATCGCCCCGTGTTGTGAAGCGGCTCCCGGGCAGGTCGCCGACTGCTGTGTGGTCGAGAAGTCCAAT
Source organism: Cyanophyceae cyanobacterium (assembly GCA_044356195.1). Classification (GTDB taxonomy): domain Bacteria; phylum Verrucomicrobiota; class Verrucomicrobiia; order Limisphaerales; family UBA9464; genus UBA6176. The sequence goes on along the minus strand of JBIKWS010000361.1, from coordinate 4,638 downwards.
GCGCCGCATTCGATGCCGGCGCTTCCAGTTCCCCCAACCGTGCAGCCGCTGCCGGAGTGGGTGCCGACGGTAGTGGCGTTTCTGGAATTGCCGGACCTCGCGCTGCCGCGATTGACGCCTGCGGCTTCGTGGATCGATGAGTGTTTTGTGGTTCCGGTCCCGCTCTTCCTGCGGGATCGCGTCTTCCTGATCTGAGCCTTGGGGAAGGTCCCTGCCCGGAGTGTGCCCTGCGCCGGCATGCCTCCGGATCCGTTCGTGGGCGTTTCCTGAGATTTCTTCCCATGGCTCCATGTCCTTTTCCTTTGGTGGTGTCGGGTGCGGTCGGAACCGCGCCTGGTTGATGCTGGCGGGTTGGTTGTGTTGCGTCGGGGTTCGGGCCGATCCCGAACCACCGCCCGAGGTCGTGACCGCCGATCTCGTGCGAAGGCTGTCCGATCGCATGCGCGAGCGGCATCCGGAACTGCGCGGGTTGGTCCACGCGTCGAAGGCCGAGCAACTGAACGCGGAGGGAACGCGGCGTTGGGCGGATCCGGACGTCATGCTCGGCGGCGGCCTCTACCGGTACGCCGACATGGCGCGCGAGAACGGCGACCTCTTTTACGGCGTTGAACAGAGGCTGCCCCTGATGGGCAAGGAGAAGGCGGCCCGGGCGCTGGCGGACTCGAATGCGGTGGCGGCTGGCGTGCGCGTGGAGGCGCGGTTCGCGGAACTCCGACGAGATCTGGCCGTCGCCTTGTTCAGCGCGGCCGAGGCGCGCTCGGAGGCGGCGCTGATCGCCGCGGACATCGCGTGGTTGGAGGCACAGGTGCGACTCGGCCGGACGCGGGTGGCCTCAGGCACGGAGCCGGCGGCGATGGTGCTGCGTCTGGAGAACGATCTCGACCGCCGTCGCCTGGACTGGACCAACGCCGTCGCCCGACGGCGTGACGCCGAGGCATTGGTGGCGTTTCAGGTTTCAGGCGCGGGAGGTTCAAGCGGGGGCTTTTCGACACGGCCTCCGTTGGAGCGTGGTTTCGGGGCGGCGATGTCCTCATCGCCCGGGGAACGACTCCCTACCGGCGACGAGGACGTCGCCACCCCGTTCCGTGAAATTCCCTCTGGAAGCTGGGAACTGGAAACTGGCAACTCCCAGTCCTGGTCCCTTCCCCCGGTGGCGGAATCGGTACCGTTTGGTCCCGTGCTGGTGCGGTTTGCGGAACGGGCCGAACCGGAGGTCCTGCGGCGCGAACGCGAGATTGGCGTGGCTTCGGCGGCGGTGCAGGTGACACGGCGCTCGCAACGTCCCGACTTCGCGGTGGGTGTTCAGTCGTATCACGAAACGGCCACCGGCACGGCTGCGCAAGGCATGCTCACGGTGACGATGTCGGTGCCGTGGTTCAACCGGGCGAACTATCGACGGGACCTGGAACGGGAACGGGCGCGGCTGGCGTCCGCGGAGGCGCAGGTCGAGGACGCGCGGGTGCTGGTGCGCCGCGAGGTGCATCGGTTGGTGACGCAGATCGATGCGGGTCGGCGCGAGGCCTTGCTGATGCGCGACGTCGTGCTGCCGCGGACACGTCGGTTGCAGGAATCACTGGAGGGTTTGTGGACATCGGGGCGTGCGGAACTCCGGGACCTGCTGGAGGTGCGCCGCCAGCGGATCGAGGCCGAGATGGCCGAGGTCCGGGCGACAGCGGAGTACTGGATGGCCGTGTCCGAGCTGTTGCTGTGCTGCGGGCTCGAGGATCTGGAGACGGTGCGGGAGTTGGTGGGCGGTTCGGTGACGGAAGGAGGGATGAAGCGATGAAAGCGATGAATGCAGTCCTGGCAGTGTTGCTGGTGGGCGTCGGGCTCGGTGCGGGTTGGTGGTGGCGGGGACAATCCGGGCACGTCCACGCGGACGGTGCCGCGGCTCCGGGAGCGCGAAAGGTCCGGATCTATCAGTCGCCGATGCATCCGTGGATCATGTCGCCCGAACCGGGGCTTTGCACGATCTGCGGCATGAAGCTCGTGCCCGTGTACGAGGGCGAGGCGGGCTTGGATTCGGCGGAGGGCGTGCTGCGGTTGGGCAGCAATTCGATCACCGCTGTCGGCATCGCCTCGGCGCCGGTCGGGATCGGGCGCGTCACGAAGTCTCTGCGATTGGCGGGGACGCTCGATGACGACGATTCGCGGCATCGGATCCTGTCGGCGTATGTCGAGGGACGGATCGAGACGCTCGCCGTGGCGGCGGAAGGTGTGGAGATCCGCGAGGGGACGGAGCTGGCAACCTTGTACAGCCCGCCATTGCTGGGCGCGGTGCGCGAGTATGTGTCGCTGGCAGCCGGGGGAGAGACGGGGCCGCTGCTGGTGGCGGCGGGACTCCGGTTGCTTCAGATGGGAATGGGTGAGGCGCAGGTGAAGGCGTTGCCGGCCGGATTCGCCGCGGAGCAACGCCTGCTGCCATGGCTTTCGCCGATGTCCGGAACGGTCGTGAAACGGATGGTGTACGCAGGCCAATGGGTGAAGGAGGGCGATCCGATGTTCGAGATCGCAGACTTCGGCACCATGTGGTTCAAGGGCGATGTCTACGAGCGCGACCTGCCCTGGCTGCGCGTGGGCCAGGAGGTCGTGTGGTCCACGCCTTCATTGCCGGGCCGCCTGTTCACGAACCGGATTGCGTTCATCGATCCCAACCTCGACATGATGACCCGCAGCACCCGGATCCGGGTGGAGGTCCCGAACCCGGATCTGGGGGAAGGACGCGGGCGGGTGTTCCGGCATCGGGTGTATGCGGAAGCCCAGGTGCGCGTGGAGAGCGAACCGGTGATGGTGGTGCCGCGATCGGCGGTGCTGAATCCCGGGGGGGTGGCGCGGGTGTGGGTCGAGTTGGGCGCGGGAAACTATCAGGAGCGCACAGTCCGCGTGGGCCGCGTCGGGGATGCTGTGTGGGAGGTTGTCGAGGGCCTGGACGCAGGCGAACGTGTCGTGCTCAACGCGGGGGTGTTGGGAGGGAGTTCCGAGTTTTCAGTTTCAAGTTTCAAGGGGGACGGCGGGGAGTTGCCAGTTCCCAGTTCCCAGTCGCCAGATGGGAAGCCGGATGCGGTTCAGGGGCGACTGATGCGGCTGTTGGCGGGGGTGGCGGCGGAGTTGGCGAAGGATGACCTCGCGGGGTTCAACCGCGCGCGGGTCGAATGGGGGAAGGCGGTGGCGGAGGTGCGGGGGAAGGGAACGAATGCGGCTCCGGATGTCGGCGGCTACCGGGAGGGGATGCTCGTGGAGTTGCCGGAGGCGCGGGACCTGGCGACGGCGCGGAAGGCGTTTCATGGGCTGGTGGAGGCGTGGACGTCGGTCGTGATGGGCGCGCGGAAGCAGGAAGGGTTCGGTGACCTGAAGGTCTACCGGTGTCCGATGACGGCAAAGGCCTTCCCTGGTGCGCCCGCGAAGGCCGTGTGGTGGCAGTTCGGTGGGCCGCTGCGGAACCCGTGGTTCGGCGCGGAAATGCTCGATTGCGGAACGGAGATCCCATGATCCGTCGATTGATCGAGGGTTCGTTGGCGAACCGGTTCCTCGTGTTGTGCGGGGCATTGCTGGTCGCCGCGTTCGGGATGCGCGCGTTGAAGGACACGCCCGTCGACGCGATCCCGGACCTGTCGGAGAACCAGGTCATGGTCTACGCGGATTGGATGGGCCGCAGTCCGCGCGAGGTCGAGGACCAGGTGACCTATCCGCTGAGCGTGAACCTGCAGGGCTTGCGCGGCGTGCGGGCCGTGCGGGCGACGTCGATGTTCGGGTTCTCGCTGGTGACAGTGGTCTTCGAGGACGCCGTTCCAGCGTTGGAGGCCCGGCAACGCGTTTCCGAACGGCTCGGGTTGCTGGCGGCGCAGTTGCCGTCGAGCGTCACGCCGCTGCTGGGGCCGGACGCCACCGGTCTTGGCTGGGTCTACCAGTATTACCTGCACGTCGACACGAACCGCGTGGAGGCATTGACGGATCTGGGCCGGTTGCGCGCCGTGCAGGACTTCTTCCTGCGTTACCAGTTGCAGTCCGTGCCCGGCGTGGCCGAGGTCGCATCGGTCGGTGGCTTCGTGAAGCAGTATTCGGTCGAGGTCGACCCGCTCCGGTTGAAGTCGACGGGGTTGCCGTTGTCGCGGGTGATGGCCGCCGTGCAGGAGAACCACCTCAACGTCGGGGGAAAGGCCGTCGAGGAGAACGGCATGGAATTCGTCCTGCGCGGCGTTGGGCTCGTCCGGGGCGTGGCGGACCTCGAAGAGATCGTCCTGATGGAGACCAACGGTGTGCCGGTGCGCGTGAAGGACGTCGCCCAGGTCGAGATCACGGGCGACTTCCGTCGCGGCGCATTGGATGTCGACGGACGCGAGGTCGTGGGCGGCGTCGTCGTGATGCGCACAGGCGAGAACGCAATGGCGGTGATCGAACGGGTGAAGGAGCGGTTGAAGTCGATCGAAGGCAGCCTGCCGCCTGGCGTGACCGTGCGGGCGTTCTATGACCGGAGCGAATTGATCGGTCGCACGGTGGCGACGTTGCGGGATGCGCTGGTGGAGGAGGTACTGCTGGTGACGCTTGCGCACGTGCTCTTCCTGTTCCATTTCCGGAGCATCCTCATCGTCACCCTGCCCCTGCCGGCCAGCATCCTGATCGCGTTCCTGCTGATGCAGG
>JBIKWS010000185.1:0-7079 GCA_044356195.1 Cyanophyceae cyanobacterium | reverse complement strand
GCATGCCGGTAAAGCGATGCAGTCAGCGGTAAAACTGCTGATGTTGGCGGTGGTGATCCTGGGTGTCCTGGCCGTCGGGCTCCGATTGGTCGGGGTTCCGCTGGGGTGGACGTTGGGGGCCGTTCTAGGGCCATTCGTCCTGTTTGCGGTGTTCACCTTGTATTTTTTCCGTGATCCGACCGCCAAGGTGCCATCGGGTCGTGGTTTGGTCGTGGCTCCCGCCCACGGGAAGGTCGACATCATCGATGAGATCGACGAACCGGCCGTGATGGGCGGGCGGTGCCGCCGGGTTTCGATCTTTCTGTCCGTCTTTGACGTTCACGTGCAACAGGCGCCCGTGGCTGGTCGCGTGATGTTGGTGCAGCACAACCCGGGGAAATTCCTCAATGCACTGAAGGCGGAATCGGCCACGGAGAACGAGAATGTCCTGATCGGCTATGACGCCACGGAACCCGGGAAGGGGCGGATCGGGATGCGTTTGCTGGCAGGGTTGATCGCGCGTCGGATCATTCCCTGGGTGAAGCCCGGGGATGAGGTGGCGAAGGGCGAGCGGGTCAGCCTGATCCAGTTTGGATCCCGGGTGGACATCTACCTGCCGTTGTCGGCAAGCGTGGAAGTGAAGATGGGACAGAGGGTGGTGGGCGGAGAAACGATCGTGTCGCGCTGGGAGGCATGAGCACCAAGGCCAAGACGAAAGAGACGGCGGGGGCGGAGCCGGAGGAAGTGGAGCCGCGGATCCCGATTTATCTGCTTCCGAACCTGTTCACGGCCGGAAACCTCTTCTGTGGTTTCCTGGCCTTGACCAAGATCGTGGAGGCCAACCTGGCGGCGGGGGATTACTCGGACGTCAAGGTGGCTCTGGCCCTGATCCTCCTTGCCTGCATTTTCGACCTTCTGGACGGGCGCGTGGCGCGGATGGGCGGCTACGAGAGTCCATTTGGCCGGGAGTTTGATTCGTTGGCAGACATCGTCTCGTTCGGGGTGGCACCGGCGTTCCTGGTGCACCGGATCGTCCTGAAGGACGTGTTCGCGGCGCATCCTGAGATCGGGTGGTTCATCGCGGCGGCCTACGTGATCTGCGGGGCATTCCGGTTGGCGCGTTTCAACTGCATTGCCGAGTTGTCCGGTTCGGGGGGCGGCAGACACTTTCTGGGATTTCCGATCCCTGCTGCTGCGGGTTTGGTGGCGTCGCTGACGTTGTTGTTGGTGCACTGGGACGAGAAGGACTTTCCGAAGGGAAACTGGCGCTACGCGTTGCCGGTGATCCTGGTGTTCCTGGCGGCGATGATGGTCAGCGAGGTCAAGTATCCGACCTTCAAGAAGATCCACTGGAGGACGCAGCGGGCATTCACGAAGATGGTGGTGATCGTGCTGGTTGTGGTGCTGTTCGTGATGTTGTGGAAACGTCTGCTGCCGTACATCGCGCCGGCGGTGTTCACCAGTTACCTGCTCTACGGGTTCATCCGGCCGTTCATCTCGCGACGCATGCAACAGCGGGTGGAGGCGGACGATGACGATGAAGAAGGGCCAGGGAGCGGGGATGCGGCCGCGCCGCGCGTGGGCCATTGACGCTGACCGAAATGTCCGTTGACCCATTGATCGCCGCGGTGCTGGGTTTTGTTGCCGGTTTTGTGACCAGCATTCCCGGAGGACCGGTCAACGCGACCTTGATCGCGGAAGGGCCGCGGCGCGGATTGAAGTGGTGCCTTTTCCTCGGGTTGGGAGCGGTGTTCATGGAGGCGATCTACTGTGGATGCGCCTTTGCCGGGTTCGTCGGGTTCTTCGAGTCGCGGTGGGTGCATGCGACCATCGAGTTGGTCAGCTTCCTCCTGATGCTCTGGTTGGGGGTGAAGTATCTCCGCGGCGGGCCGATTCCCGGGGAGCAGCGGATGGAGAACTTCGTGCAGGAGACCTTCCATCCGCACACGGCCTTCTGGACGGGGTTCTTCCGGGTGATGGGCAATCCGGGGGTTCTGCTGTTGTGGATCACGGTGGCGGCAACCCTGTTGTCCCGCGACTGGATCGACAATCGATGGACGAGCAAATGGCCCTTCATCGCCGGGGTGGCGGGAGGCGGGTTTGCGTGGTTCGCGGTGGTGGGGTGGGGAGTGACGCGTGGGCACGGTCGGTTCTCCAACGCGACATTGAGGCGGTTTTCGCAGGCGAGCGGTGCGCTCCTGCTGGTGGTGGCCGCCGTGGTGGGCTGGCGCCTGGTCCACCTTCTCGCAAGCGGCCACGGCGTGAAGCCGTGAGGGTTCAGGGAGTGCGTGAAGCCTTGGCGTGTCGCTTCTGTCCACGATGTCGGATGGCGTCACCCAGAATGGCCGCTTCGTGGGAAGCCACGCTTCGATGGTCGTACCGACGCACGAATTCCCTGCCTTCGATACCGCGCTGGCGCGCCTCTTCAGGGTGGTCCAGCCAATGCAGGATCCGGTCGGCTGCCGCGTCCGTGTTTCGAGGCGGCACCAGATCGAGTTGGCCGGGGAACACCTTGCGGAAGACGGGAAGGTCCATCGCGACCACAGGCATACCCAAGGCGAGGAATTCATTCACCGAGAGCCCCCATCCTTCCTCGCGTGAAAAGCTGAGCCCAATGCGGCAGGTCGGAAGGAGGGCGTCCTTTCGCACTCCCGGAATGGCACCGGTGAATTCGACATTGGCTGCGAGGCCGGCCTTCTGGAATCGATCGGCGAGTTCGAGGCGGTGGGGGCCTTCCCCGATGACCAGCAACCGTGCCTCCGGGCGGACCTGCGTCACCCGCGTCCAGACGGGGACAGCGTCAAAGGCTCCCTTGTGTTCGTGGACACGGCCCAGAAGAACGGCGTCGAAGGACTTGGGGCTGTCGACGGCGATGGGAATGGAGTCGAGATCGATGCCGTAGCCGGTGGCGTGCGTTTGGGTCGGGGACAGCCCCAGTCCGGCCTCCACCGCATTGAAGTCCTGACCGATCAGTTCGGTGCCGCAAAGGATCGCGTCGGCTTCCCGGTGCAGCCATCGGACGGAGGTCCGTTCCGACCAGATGTGCAGGCGATCAAAGAACCCGCGGATCTGTCGTTGCGAGCCGAGGACGTGGTGGACCTTGGCAACAAGAGCGGCGTTGAATCGCCGGGCGAGGGCCCGGGCAGGCCCGATTTCATAGATGAATTGGGCGCAGGCGAAGATGACGTCGTACTCGGTCGGAAAGCGCGTGAAGCGATGGCTGATCATGCGCCAGGCAAATGCCGGCAGGTAGCGCCAGGTCTGTCCGAGGTGATTCGTTGGATCGAAGAGGTTGTCGCAGCTGATCAGGCGGGAGTCGGGGAAGAGTTCCTTGAAGACAGGCCAGGCGGCACGGGCCACGAGGATGTCCACGACGTGGCCTTCCGCGCGCCAATGGCGGACGACTCCGGCGAAGTAGGTCTGCACGCCGGAGACCGACCGGGCATCGAGGGCCGAGTTGTAGACGATCAGGATCCGCATCCGGCGAATGGATGCCATGAACGGGGGGCAGGGGGCGAGGATTTGGGTGGGCGGAATGGAGGTGGTGATTTTGACAACGCGGACGCTTTCCGGTGACGGGGCGGGGTTGGTAGCGTGGACGTATGCGGAAGCAACGTTGGATCATGCGGGTGGCGTTCGCGGGATGGCTGATGGCGGCGGCGATGGCTCAAGCCGACGAGGCGCGGTTGCTGCGGTTTCCGACGCTTCAGGGCGGACGGGTAGCCTTCGGCTACGCGGGCGACCTGTACACGGTGCCGGCGACGGGTGGGGTTGCTCGTCGGCTGACCAGTGATGCGGGCTACGAGATGTTCCCGCGGTTTTCGCCGGATGGAAAGTGGCTGGCCTATACGGCGCAGTATGACGGCAACACCGAGGTGTACCTCATGCCGTCGGAAGGCGGGGAGCCGAAGCGGTTGACCTGGACGGCGACGTTGGAGCGGGACGAGGTGTCGGACCGGATGGGGCCGAACAACATCGTCATGGGATGGCGGGATGCGGAGACGATCGTGTTCCGGACACGGGCGCGGCAGTTCAATCCATTCAAGGGGGAGTTGTGGCAGGTGAAGGTGACGGGTGGCACTCCGGAGGTCCTGCCGGTGTCGCGTGGGGCCTGGTGCAGCTTCTCGCCGGATGGCGGGCAGATGATCTACAACCGCATGTTCCGCGAGTTCCGGACCTGGAAGCGGTATCGCGGCGGGCAGGCCGATGACCTGTGGCTGCACGATTTCAAGACGGGTGAGAGCCGCGTGGTGACGCAGGATCCGGCGCAGGACATCTTCCCGATGTGGCGCGGGTCGCAGGTATTCTTCGTCTCGGAACGGGACACCAACCGTCAGGCCAACCTCTGGGTTCAGGACGTCAGCGGCGGCCCCGCGCGGGCGGTGACCACCTACACGGACTTCGCGGTGAAGTTCCCGTCGCTCGGTGATACGGGCATCGTGTTCGAGAACGGTGGGTGGATCCACCGGTATGACTTTGCATCGGGGAAGGTGGAAAAGGTGCCGATCGAGATCCGCGAGGATCTCGCGGTGGGTCGGGGTTCGCTGAAGGACGTTTCGAAGGAGACCACCGGGTACGCCGTGTCGCCGGATGGCAACCGGATGGTGATCGGGGCTAGGGGCGACCTTTTCACGGTGCCTGCGAAGAATGGGCCGACGCGGAACCTGACGCAGACGCCGGGCGTGCATGAACGGGATCCGGACTGGTCTCCGGACGGGCGGTGGATTGCGTACATCAGTGACCAGTCCGGTGAGGACGAAGTGTGGATCCGGCCCCAGGACGGTCAGGGGGAGGCACGCCAGCTCACGAAGGATGGCGACACCTACAAGTACGGCGTCGAGTGGTCCCCGGACTCCTCGAAGATCGCGTGGACGGACAAGAAGAACCGGCTGTCGGTCGTCGAGGTTTCGAATGCGGCCGTGACGCAGGTGGTGCAATCGCCGGTGTGGGAGATCCGCAGTTTTGCGTGGGCACCGGACAGTCAGTGGATCGCGTTCGTGCAACCCGAGGATCGGCGGTTCCCGAGCATCCAGCTGCACTCGCTGGCCTCGAAGGAGACGTTCGCCGCAACCGATGGATGGTTTGATGTGGGAGCGCCGCGATTCAGTGCGGACGGCAAGTACCTCTTCTTCACATCGGAGCGGACCTTCAACCCGACGTATGGCGCGACCGAGTGGAACCATGTCTACAACGACATGGAGCGGATCTATTTCGTGACGTTGGCGAAGGAGACGAAGTCGCCGCTGGCACCGAAATCGGACGAGGTGAAGGTGGCCGCGGCCGACAAGCCCGAGGGTGCGGACAAAGCCGAGAAGGTTGGGGAAAAGCCGGAGGCTGCGGATCCTGCGGCGAAGAAGAAGGACGAGAAGAAGAAGGTCGTGGTGAAGGTGGATCGCGATGGATTGACGGGGCGCGTGGCCGTCTTGCCTGCGCCGGCTTCTTCCTATGGCGGTCTCACCTCCGTGGGGGATCGGCTCTTCTACTCACGTAAGGGCAAGCTCCACGTGTACGACCTGGAGAAGGACAAGGAGACCGAGGTGGGTGATGTCGAAGGCTACGCGGTGACCGCGGATGGCAAGAAGATGCTGGTGCGGTCCGCGGGAGGTTTCGCGATTGTGGATCTGCCGGCAGGCAAGCTGGATGTCGGCGACCGCCGGATGTCGCTGGCGGACCTGAAGGTGGCGTTGGATCGCACGGCGGAATGGCAGCAGATCTTCAATGAGTCCTGGCGCCAGATGCGGGACTTCTTCTTTGACGCGAACCTTCACCGTGTGGACTGGCCGGCAATGAAGCAGCGCTACGCACCGCTGGTGGCCCATGTCCGGCATCGTGCGGACCTCACCTACATCATCGGGGAGATGATCGGTGAGTTGAACGCCGGCCACGCGTACGTGGGCGGGGGCGACATGCCCAAGGTCGAGCGGGTACCGATGGGATTGCTGGGGGCGCGATTCGAGCGACATGCCTCCGGAGCGTATCGCGTGACGCGGATCCTTCCCGGCCAGAACTGGGATTCGAAATATCGGTCGCCGCTGACGGAGATCGGCGTGAACGTGAAGGTGGGCGACTATGTGCTCGCCGTGAACGGCCGTCCGCTTTCGGGGTATCCGGACATCCAGGCGGCCCTCGTCGGACTTGCGGGAAAGCAGGTGAAGTTGCGGGTGAACGCGGAGCCGAAGGAGGACGGGGCGCGCGAGGAAACGGTGATCCCAACGGCCGACGAACATCCGCTGTACTACCTCGACTGGGTGCTGGCGAACATTGCTGCCGTCGACAAGGCCAGCGGCGGCAAGGTGGGTTACGTCCATGTGCCCGACATGGGTGTTCCGGGACTGAACGAGTTCGCGAAGTTCTATTATCCCCAGTTGCACAAGGAGGCCCTGATCGTCGATTGCCGCGGCAATGGCGGTGGCAATGTGTCGCCGATGATCATCGAGCGCCTGCGCCGGGAGCCGGCGATGTACACGGTGGCACGGAATGGTTCCGTGAACGTCGATCCCGCGGGGCAGGTGCTGGGACCGAAGGTCCTGTTGCTCGACCAGTTCAGCGCGAGCGACGGGGACATCGTGGGCTACCGGTTCCGGAAGCACCGGCTGGGGCCGATCATCGGCCAGCGTTCGTGGGGCGGCGTGGTGGGCATCCGCGGCAGCCTGCCCTTCCTCGACGGTGGCATCCTGAACCGACCCGAGTTCAGCCGGTTCGATCTGGAAGCTCGTGAATGGATCATGGAAGGCGTGGGCGTGGAGCCCGACATCACGGTGGTGAACAATCCCGCCGATGAGTTCGCCGGCAAGGACGACCAGTTGACGCGGGCGATCGAGGAGATCCGGAAACTCATGGCCGCTCAGCCGGTCCGCATTCCGGCGCCTCCGGAATCGCCGGACAAGAAGCGCTGAACCGCTGTGGACGAACGAAGTTCGACGCCGATGGAAACGGGGGCAACCGCGGACGCCCAACGCTCGGCAACACTGGCAGGATTGATCCGCGCTGAGATGGACCGGGTTGGCGGCGCTGTGCCGTTCGCCCGGTTCATGGAACTGGCCTTGTACGCGCCGGGCCTGGGGTACTACGAGCACGCCACCGTGGGGCGAAAGGGAGAC
>JBIKWS010000184.1:0-7089 GCA_044356195.1 Cyanophyceae cyanobacterium | reverse complement strand
CTGGATGTCTTCTGCGTGGATGGGGGGGCGCTGGATCCACTCCGGCCCCTTCCTCCCCGACATCGGCTTTACCGCAATCTCGGCGACTGGAAGTTTGCGGACGTCACGGTTGCCGCCGGTCTGGAATGTCCGGATGGCTACGGGATGGGCTGTGCGGTGGGCGACTATGACGGGGATGGATTTGCCGACCTGTATGTGACGCAACTCGGGAGCAACCGGCTTTATCGCAATCAGGGCAATGGCACCTTTGCCGATGTCACGGCCAAGGCGGGAGTGGCGGTGAATTCCTGGAGTACAAGCGCAGCCTTCGTGGATTACGATGGCGACGGGCATCTCGACCTGCTGGTCGCCAACTACGTCCGATGGTCACCCGACAAAGAACAGGAGTGCTTCTCCAGTGGCGGTCGCCGGGACTACTGCGGACCCAAGAGCTTTGCCGCGCCCCTTCCGCCCAGTCTCTTCCACAACCGGGGGGATGGCACCTTTGAGGACGTCACCGAAGCGGCTGGCCTGACCCGGGCCTACGGCAATGGGTTGGGGGTGGCGACCGGCGATTTCGATCGGGATGGCCGGATCGACCTGTTCGTGGCCAATGACGCGATGGCCAATCAACTCTGGTTGAACCAGGGCGCAGGCCGGTTCGTGGACGACGCCTTGCTGCGGGGCTGTGGACTCAACACGGTCGGCATCCCCCGGGCGGGGATGGGTGTGGTGGCGGTGGACCTGCTGCAGCGCGGGTGGCTCGACCTGTTCGTCACGCACATGGTCGGAGAAGGTCATGGCCTCTTTCTCAACCAGAAGGGACAGTTTACCGACTTCATCAGCCCCGACGGCCCCATGATGGGCTCGCTGCCCTCCACCGGATTCGGGGTGGCCTTTGCGGACTTTGACCTCGACGGCGAACTGGACCTCTATGTGGCCAACGGACGGGTGCGCCTCGATGCCAGGGTCCGTTCCCAGTCTGATCCGTATGCCGAGGCCAACACCCTGCTCCGGGGACGGGGCCAAGGACGGTTTGAAACCGTGAGTCCTCCCGGCGGAGTCCTGCCGGAAATCCTGGGAACCAGTCGTGGAATGGCGGCGGGCGACCTCGATGGCGATGGCGCACTGGATCTGGTGGTCATTGATAAGGATGCGCCTGTGACGGTCCTGCGGAACCGGGTGGGCAAGGGTCGCCATTGGGTGCAATTCGAGCTGCGGGACGGCGCCGGCCGGGAAGTCCGCAATGCGATGCTGCGTCTCGCTGACGACAAGCGGATCCAATGGCGTCAGCACCAACCCAACGAGGGGTATTGCTCCAGTCAGGATCCGCGGACCCATTTCGGCTTGGGAACCCGGGTCGAACCGGTCCGGTTGCAGGTGCGCTGGCCCGACGGAACGGCTGAGGAGTTTCCCTCGCTGCCAGTGGACCAACTCCATCGGATCCAGGCCGGAAAGGGGCAGTCGGGCACGGGTTGGTTCGACTGGTAGTGTTCGCGAATGACCTCGGATGGATTCGGAAGCTTTGGACAGCTTCTGCGCGGCCATCGGTCAGGGTCCTTCCGGGATCCAGATCGGCCCAAAGAAAAAGGCCGTTCGGGTGGAACCGGAACGGCCTGTGGGAAGGAGAAGCGCGAGGGCGCTTACTTCTTCTTGGCAGCCTTCTTGGCGGGCTTGGCGGCCGCGGCGGCCTTGCGCTTCTCCTCGATCGCGGCCTGGGCGGCGGCGAGGCGGGCAACGGGCACGCGGTACGGCGAGCAGCTGACGTAGGTCAGGCCGACGCGATGGCAGAACTTGACGGAGTCCGGGTCGCCACCGTGTTCGCCGCAGATGCCGAGCTTGATGCCAGGCCGGGTCTTGTTGCCCTTCTCGGCAGCGATCTGGACCAACTGGCCGACGCCGGTCTGGTCGATCGAGGCGAACGGATTCTTCTTCACGATCTCGTTCTCGGTGTAGGCACCGAGGAAGGAGCCGGAGTCGTCACGCGACATGCCGAGGCAGGTCTGGGTGAGGTCGTTCGTGCCGAAGCTGAAGAACTCGGCGGTCTGGGCAATCTCGTCGGCGGTGAGGGCACCGCGGGGGATTTCGATCATGGTGCCGACGGAGTAGGCGATCTTGGTCTTCTTCTCCTTGGACACCTGGGCGGCGACCTCGTGGACGATGGCGACCTGGAGGTCGAGCTCCTTCTTGAACCCGACGAGCGGGATCATGATCTCGGGCTTGGCCTTGAAGCCGGCCTTGGTGGCATCGGCAGCCGCTTCGAGCACGGCGCGGGCCTGCATGCGGGTGATCTCGGGATACTTGATGCCGAGACGGCAGCCACGGAACCCGAGCATCGGGTTGAACTCATGGAGCTCATGGACGCGGGCCATGATCTTCTCGACGGCGATGCCGAGCTTCCGGGAGAGATCCATCTGCTGCTCCTTGGAGTGCGGGAGGAACTCGTGCAGGGGCGGATCGAGGAAGCGGATGGTGGCGGGGAATCCCTTCAGGGCCTTGAAGATCCCGAAGAAGTCATCGCGCTGGTAGGGCAGGAGCTTCGCCAGGGCGGCCTCGCGCGCGGCGAGGGTGTCGGCGAGGATCATCTCGCGCATGGCGTCGATGCGGTCGCCCTCGAAGAACATGTGTTCCGTGCGGGTGAGGCCGATGCCCTCGGCGCCGAAGGCGATGGCCTGGGCGGTCTGCTCGGGGGTGTCAGCGTTGGTGCGGACGGACATGCGGGTGGCCTTCTTGCACCAGGCCATCAGCTGCACGTAGTTCTTGAACTTCTCGGTCTTCTGGGAGGCGGCGTCGCCGTTCAGGAGGCCGGTGATGATCTCGGACGGAGCGGTCTTGATCTGGCCGGCGTAGACGAGGCCGGAGGTACCGTCGATCGAGAGGAAGTCCCCTTCCTTGAAGGTCTGGCCGTCGATGGTGACCGTCTTGCTTTCGTAATCGACGCCGACGCCAGCGGCGCCGCACACGCAGACCTTGCCCATCTGGCGGGCGACGAGGGCGGCGTGAGAGGAAACACCGCCACGGGCGGTGAGGATGCCTTCGGCGGCGATCATGCCGCGGAGATCCTCAGGCGAGGTCTCGATGCGGACCAGAAGGACCTTCTCGCCCTTGTCGGCGGCGGAGACGGCGCGATCCGCATTGAAGTAGATCTTGCCGGTGGCAGCGCCGGGGCCGGCAGGGAGGCCGGTGGCGATGACCTTGGCCTTCTTGACCTCAGTGAGGTCGAAGATGGGGGCCAGGAGCTGTTCGAGCTGGTCGGCGGGGTTGCGCAGGATGGCGGTTTCCCAGTCGATGAGCTTCTCCTTGACCATGTCGGCGGCGAACTTCAGCGCGGCGGCGGCGGTGCGCTTGCCGTTGCGCGTCTGGAGCATGAACAGCTGGCCTTCCTGGATGGTGAACTCCACGTCCTGGACGTCCTTGAAGTGCTTCTCGAGCGTCTTGCGGACGGTGAGGAGCTCGGCGTAGGACTTGGGCATCACGTCCTTGAGCTTGATGACGGGCTCAGGGGTGCGGACACCGGCGACGACGTCCTCGCCCTGGGCGTTGACGAGGAATTCGCCGTAGAACTCGTTCGCGCCGTTGGCCGGGTTGCGGGTGAAGGCCACGCCGGAACCGGAGGAATCACCGGTGTTGCCGAACACCATGGCCTGGACGTTGACGGCGGTTCCCCATTCGGCGGGGATGTTGTACTTGCGGCGATAGACGATCGCGCGGTCGTTCATCCAGGAGTTGAACACGGCACCGGCGGCACCGCGGAGCTGGTCCCAAGGGTTGTTGGGGAACACCTTTCCGGTGCGCTCCTTCACGAGGGCCTTGAAGCGGGCGACGAGCTCCTGCTGGTCTTCGGCGGTCAGCTTGGAGTCTTCGATGTCGGCATGATACTTCTCATGCTTGAAGTGGTGGATGACCGTTTCGAAGGGCTCGTGGTCTTCGCCTTCGCGCTTCTGGACGCCGAGGACGACGTCGCCATACATCTGGATGAAGCGACGGTAGCAATCCCAGGCGAAGCGGGCGTTGTTGGTGGCCTTCTCGAGGGCGACGACGGTGTCGTCATTGAGGCCGAGGTTCAGGATCGTGTCCATCATGCCGGGCATGGAGTCGCGTGCGCCGGAGCGGACGGCGACGAGCAGGGGCATGCCGGTCTTGTTGCCGAAGCGGGTGCCCATGATCTTCTCCATGTTGGCGACACCGGCCTCGATCTGGGCCTGGAGTTCCTTGGGGTAGGTGCGCTTGTTGGCGTAGAAAAAGGTGCACACCTCGGTGGTGATGGTGAATCCCGGAGGAACCGGGAGGCCGATGCGGGTCATCTCGGCGAGGTTGGCACCCTTGCCGCCGAGGAGGGCCTTCATGGAGCCATCCCCATCGGCTTTCTTGTTGCCAAACGTGTAGACGTACTTCGGAGCTTTTGCCATACGATCAGGTTAACAGGTACAGGTGAAATCGGCGGAAACTCGCCGGAAAATGGAGGCCGGAGGTTATCGTGATCGAGGCCCGAGTCAATTGGGGAAAGGGGGCGAAGCCCATGGGCTGTGGATCCCGAGCCCGCCGGACACGGTGGAACAGGGGGTCTCTGTGCACTCCGGAAAGGTTCCATGACCGGCGACGAGGATGTCATCGAACCGGTCCAGACGTGGAGTGGCAGGAGGCACTCCAAATCACGTTGGGAAGAATCACCGGTTGACAGGGGCCCCCGCGTTTGGTTCTTTCTGCGCTCTTTCTTTCGAGACGAGGAATTATGTACGCAGTTCTGCAAACGGGCGGTAAGCAATATCGGGTGGAGGCAGGTGACCTTCTTGAAATCGAACTGGTCGCTGCCGAGCCTGGCCAGCCCTATGTTTTCGACCAGGTCCTGCTGGTCAACAACGAGGGCAAGGTGTCCGTGGGTTCGCCCACGGTTTCCGGGGCCAAGGTGGTTGCCGACGTGGTTGAGCACATCCGCGGCGAGAAGAAGATCGCTTTCAAGTTCCGTCGCCGTAAGGGCTACCACCGCACGGTGGGGCATCGGCAGGAGTTGACGGTGGTCAAGGTCAAGGAAATCACCGCCTGAACCCGGGCGATTGCTTCGAACAACCTTCAATACAGTAATTTTCCAAACACAGGCTTATGGCTCATAAAAAAGGTCAAGGCAGTTCCCGCAACGGTCGCGACAGCGTCAGCAAACGTCTTGGTGTCAAGGCGTTCGGCAGCGAAGTGGTGACCGCGGGCTCCATCATCGTCCGCCAGCGCGGTTCCAAGTTCACGGCCGGCACCAACGTCGGCATCGGTCGTGACTGGACCCTCTTCGCCCTGATTGATGGTCGCGTGAAGTTCGACAAGGAAGGCCGTCGCGTGAACGTCCTTCCTGAAGCGGCAGCGGTTGCTGCTTCGAACTGATCGCGTGGCTCCCCCCGGGACGGCCTGATGCCGTTTTGAGCAGGGGTGCCCACCCAAGAATTCTGGGCGAGGCCGACGGCCTCGCCCTTTTCGTTTTTCCAAGGCTCCGCCAAGTCAACTCCCTAGAGCGCCATGTTCGTCGACGAAGTCAAAGTGTATGCCCGTGCCGGTCACGGCGGGCGTGGTTGTGTTGCATTCCGCCGAGAGGCCTACATCCCGAAGGGTGGGCCGGACGGAGGCAACGGAGGCGTGGGTGGCGATGTGATCCTGGAGGCGACGCACGACCTCAACAACCTGCTCGAGCAATTCTTCAATCCGCGCCTGATCGGGCCAAACGGCCAGAACGGCATGGGCAAGGGCATGGACGGCAAGGCCGGCAAGGACACCATCATCAAGGTGCCGTGCGGCACGCTGGTCTGGCGGATCCAGGACACGACCCCCGAGGCGCATCCTACCTCCCGTGCGGCCTCCAAGAACCGTCCGATCGATCCCGCGCAGGTGGAGGCCGAGGCGGAAGACGCCGCTGCGGATTCGGAGGATGCCGAGGAATCCGATGAACCGCTTCCTCCGCAGATCGCAGGGGCTACGGGCCAACGCACGGTGATCCGCACCAGTGGTGGTGTGCGGGCGTTGGAGATCGATCTCTCCGCGGGCGATCCGACGCGGGACGAACTGGATGTCAGCAAGGGCGAGTTGGTGTGCGACTTGACCGATAACGGCCAACGCTTCGTGCTCTGCAAGGGCGGGCGTGGTGGATTGGGCAACCGGAACTTTGCCACGAGCCGGCATCAGTCGCCTCGCTTCGCACAACCCGGTGAACCAGGTACGGAAGGCCATTACCTTCTGGAACTGCGCATGATGGCGGACGTCGGGTTGGTCGGGTATCCCAATGCCGGAAAGTCCACGTTGCTGACGGCCATTTCGCACGCGCGGCCGAAGATCGCGGCGTATCCGTTCACCACACTGACCCCGCAGGTCGGCATTCTGGAGTACGAGGATTTTGCGCGGTTGGTGGTGTGTGACGTGCCGGGATTGATCGAGGGTGCCCATGAAAACGTGGGTTTGGGCCACTCGTTCCTGCGGCACATCCGGCGCTGCAAGATCCTGGTCATCCTGATCGACATGGCAGGCACGGATGGACGCAAGCCGTGGGACGATTACCGCCACGTGATGGAAGAGTTGGAGCTGTACGATCCCGCACTGATGGAGCGTCCGCGTCTGGTGGTGGCCAACAAGATGGACGAGCCGCATTCCGAGGCGAACCTGAAGTCGTTCAAGCGACGCATCACGAAGACGCCGGTGCTGCCGATCTCTGCTGCGTTCGACGAGGGCTTGCCGAAGTTCAAGAAGGTCATTCGCGAGATGGTGGAAGCCGAGGGCGGGATCCTGTTGCGGTAGGGGCCGTTGGGGAGTTGCCGGTTTCCAGATCCCAGTTGCCAGAACTGGGGGATCCGTCCACAGCCTCCTGACGTCGTCTGTTACGTTTCGGGGGTACGACGAGGTCACGAGGCGAGGAAACCCATCTTTTGCAGGCCGGGTGCCCTCAGCCGGCGGGGTCCATGGAGCGCCGCGTGGGGGCCGCGGCCTACAAAGGGAATCGGGAACTCCTTCATCAGGGTTTTCTCCAAGGGCATTCGGGGCCACACTGGGCGCATGAAGTATCGCCGATTTGGCCGCACGGGAATCCAGATGCCCGTGTTTTCGTGTGGAGGCATGCGCTACCAGCAGTCGTGGTCGGAT
>JBIKWS010000183.1:0-7090 GCA_044356195.1 Cyanophyceae cyanobacterium | reverse complement strand
GGACGCCCACTAGGCCCGGCTACGCCGGAGGCGTGTCAGCCGATATCCCCGGGTGCGAAGCGACCCGGGGACACACGCCCCCCAACGGATCCCTACCCCGGAGGTGTTGCAGAGCGCCTCCCGCTATTCCAGCCAACCGCAAACGACTCCAGTTAGATTAACACAAAAACCTGATCTCCAGCAGTTAATAACAATCAGCTGCCAGCACGGTTGACGCTCCAACCCGTGTCATGAGGGCGCATCTTGACACTGCCCCCGTTTGAGACTGGGAACGGGGCGGCGATGTCCTCATCGCCTTGGGAATGGCTTTGGAACGGCGACGAGGACGTCGCCACGCCGTTCCATGCGGGGGCAGTGTCAAGATGCAGCCGTGTCATGACATGCCGCAGTTGTGGGATGGCGTCCCGGCGATCCGCGGAGCACCTTTCCGGTCTCGCGATGAATCGTTCTCAGCCTTCTGCACCGTGACCATCCCTGCCGCGCCCACGAAACACGACCTCGCCGCGCTCCGCTCCGAGGTCGACACCTGCCTTTCACTCCCGCGTTCCTGATCCGCCGCCCTTCACGCGCACGCTCCAACTCCCTTTTCAAAACATGGCCTCGATCAACGTCAACAACCGGACCTACACACTGCCCAACCGCCCCGTCGCCGTCATCTGCCTCGACGGCAGCGCGGACGATTACCTCGACGCCGCGCTCGCCCGCGGCCGCATGCCCAACCTCCAGCGCATGCAACTGGAGGGCTTCCGCGGGATAGCCCGCGGCGCGATGCCGTCGTTCACCAACGTCAACAACACCTCCATCGTGACCGGTGTCCCGCCCGCCATCCACGGCATGGGCGGCAACTTCTTCTACGACACCGCCGCCGGGCAGGAGGTCATGATGAACTCCTCCAAGTTCGTCCGCTGCCCGACGATCTTTCCCGCCGCGCAGGCCGCCGGCCGCAAGGTCGCCGTCGTCACTGCCAAGGAGAAGCTGCGCGACATCTTCGCGGCCGGCCTCATCGAACTCGGCGGCATCGCCTTCTCGTCCGAGAAGGCCGTCCACGCCAAGCTCGCCACACACGGCATCGATGACGTCGAGGCGGTCGCCGGTCCCACGCCACAGATCTACTCCGGTGAGGCCTCCGTCTACGTCCTTCGCGCGGGCGTCGAACTCCTTGCCAAGGGCCGCGCCGACTTCCTCTACCTCAGCACGACCGACTTCATGCAGCACAAGTACGGTCCTACGGCCCCCGAGGCCCTCGACTTCTACGCCTCCCTCGACGTTGAGATCGGCCGCCTGCTCGCGCTCGGTGCTGTCGTCGGGATCACCGCCGACCACGGCATGAATTCCAAACAGCGCGCGGACGGTTCTCCGAACGTCATCTACCTCGAATCCGAATTGGAGAAGCGTTTCGGCACCGGCTTCCGCGTCATCCTTCCGATCACCGATCCGTACGTCGTGCATCATGGCGCCCTCGGTTCGTTCGCCCAGGTCCACCTGCCCGCGCCGGGTGCCGGGCGCCCGGAACTCAACCACGTCATCGAATGGGTCCGCAGCCTGCCCGGTGTCACCGAAGCCCTCGACCGCGACACCGCTGCGCGTCTCATGCAACTGCCGCCGGATCGCATGGGGGATTTCGTTGTGTGTTCGGGCCGCGATGTCGTGCTCGGCCGCACCCCCGCCTACCACGACCTCAAGGTCATCGAAGGCGGCCTGCGTTCCCACGGCGGACGCTACGAGGAAATGGTGCCGTTTGTGTTCAGCCACCCGCTGAAGGCTTCGCACCTTGCCCTCGCCAACGGCGACCCCCGCAACTTCGACATCTTCGACTTCACGCTCAACGGTACGAACTCCTAAAGTTCACGGATCACACCGGCCACAACCTCGGCCTGCACCGCGATTCCCAAGCCGAGCGGTGTGTGCACCGTGCGTTCCTCAAAGGGGCTCACGGTCCGATCGGTCTGCCGCTGCATCCCCACGATGACACCGGCGAGGTGGGGCTTACCGTCCACCAGCGTGTATAACGGCCCACCGCTGTCCCCGCCAAAGCTCCGGATGTCGACCAGCATGGTCGGCACCGACGCGACCGGGGACAGCGGATGCGTGGCAATCATCCCACGCCGCAAGACCGGCCATCCCGCCTTGTTGGCCTCCAACTGTGCCGGATAGCCGGGTAGCCAGACCTCCTGCCCGACTTCCACCGGGCTGTTCCCAGCACCGTCCGCCTTCAGGATCCGCTCCACGGGGATCGCCGCCGCATCCACCTCCGAAGGCAGTTCCACCCGGATCGCTGCGACGTCCTCCTTCGGATCCCGCTTCCACAGCGGCTTTCCTTCTCGCCGGACCACGATCGGCAACTCCCGTCGCTCCAACCCTCCCCCATCCTTCCGCTGCCGGACGATCAGCCGGCACTCTGCCCCGTCCGACTCCTCGAACACGTGTGCCGCCGTCACCAGGAACCGATCCGCCCCCCGCTCCACGAAAAACCCAGTCCCCGATCGCCCACCGTGCGTGATCCGGCACGCCGACCGCAGCATCTCCACCATCGCGTCCGCCCCTAGCGCCCGCCCCGGAGCCCCTGCCATCCAGAGACAGGCCGCCACCAACCATCCGAAGCCCGCCCACCACCCCAAACCGCCACGTATCTTCATTCCTTCCATCGTTCCCACTCTCCCGCCCGCTTCCCAGCCCACAATTTCCCCGCCGCCATGCCGTCCATCCGGTCATCCCGTCATCCTGTCACCCCCACCCCGGGACGAAATCCTGGGCCGCATCGAACAGGGCGTCGCCCCCGACCACCACGGCCTCTGCGCCCGGATCGTCTCGCAACCCCGTTGAGCCGGGGAGATCCAGGCTTTCAGGTTGAAGGTTCAAGGCGCTTGCCTGGTGCTCTCGTCAGCTACCCTTCCCAAGCGTAGCAGACGACGTCAGGAGGCTGTGGATGGAGGTGGTTTCAAGTTTGAAGATTCCTGAAATCTTCCAACTCTCCCCGTAACCGGCGTTGGTGGAATCCTTAGGCATCCTTGGAACCCACGACGCCGGAACCCCGGTCACCGGGGCCGTCTCCGGTAACAGGATTCCATCGTCCGGTGTCTGCTGTGGATCCATCCCTCTGTCCTGATTGCAGCACCCCGCTTCCACCCGGGGTGCGGCCAGAATTCTGCCCACGATGCCTCCTCCGCGAGGCCGCCGGGACGTCTTCCGCCGGGTTTCCGTTGCCCCCATCCGTCCGGCAACTGGGGGATTACGACCTGCTCGAAGAGATCGCCCGCGGCGGCATGGGCATCGTCTTCCGCGCCCGCCAACGCAGCCTCGGACGCATCGTCGCCGTCAAGATCCTCCTTGGCGGCCACTTCGCCGATGCCACCGCCCGCGCCCGCTTCCAGGAGGAGGCCGCCGCCGCTGCCGCCCTCCAGCATCCCAACATCGTGGCCATCCACGAAATCGGAGACCACGAAGGCCTCCCCTATTTCTCGATGGACTACATCGAGGGCCAGACGCTCGCCCAACTCGTCCGCGACGGCCCACTCGCTCCCCAGCGCGCTGCCGGCTATGTCGCCTTGATTGCCGGGGCCATCGAGTACGGTCACCGGCAAGGGGTCCTGCATCGCGACCTGAAGCCTTCCAATGTCCTTATCGACGCCTTCGACCAACCGCGTGTCACCGACTTTGGGCTCGCCAAACGGACTTCGGGTTCCACGCCGGATCTCACCCTCACGGGCCAGATGCTGGGAACGCCCGCCTACGCAGCCCCGGAACAGGCCTGCCGCACCGGTGTGGTCGGCCCCAGATCGGATGTCTATTCGCTCGGAGCCCTCCTCTACCATCTCATCACGGGCCGGAGTCCGTTCCAGGGCGACACGATCGACGCCATCCTGCGACAGGTCGCCGCCGAAGAGCCCGTGGCGCCGCGCCGGTTGAACCCGTCCATTTCGCGCGACCTGGAGACCCTCTGCCTGAAGTGCCTCGAGAAGGAATCCACCCGACGCTACGCCTCTGCGGGAGATCTCGCCCGCGACCTCGAACGATTCCTGGCCGGCGAACCCGTCGTCGCCCGGCCAGTCGGCCCCCTGTTCCGACTCTGGCGGTGGAGCCAGCGCCATCGCAGCACCGCGGCGCTGGTGGGCACCCTGCTCGTCGTGCTGGCGTCCATTGCCATCGGATCCACCCTCGTGGCAGGCCGTATCGCACGGGCTGAACACGAGGCTGTCGCCGCCCTGCGCAAGGCCCTGCTCAACGAAGCACGCGCCCTGCGTCTGGGCGGAAACGTCCTGGCCCGCGATGAAATCCTGGGCCGCATCGAACAGGCCCGATCGTTGGGCCTGCAACCAGAGGAACAACTACGGGCCCGCAGCGAGGCGGCTTCCGCCCTCGCCCTGCCCCACGTCACCTACCATGACGAGTGGACACTTCCATCCGACGCTTCGCCGGAGCGCTTCTGGTTCGATCCCGGATCCAGAACTCGCTTTGAAATCCACAGCACCAACCAGGTCCGGGTGTCTTCCCCGGATGGTGCCTCACGTCTGCTGGACACGGGCGCAACCACCATCCTCGGCATCGAAACCGTCACCCCAAACCTGGAGTTCCTAGCCCTGCGCCACTCCTCCGGGATCGGCATCTGGTCCGCCATTACCGGACAGCGCGTCTTCCAGGGCACACGGTCCGCGGGTGCCGTCGCCTTCGCACCGAATAACCGCCTCGCCATCGTCGAGGACGCCAACGACGCACTCCTTGTTGTCGAACTTCCATCCGGCCGCCTTCGCACCCGCGCCCTTGTTCCCGACCCGATCCCGAACGGAGACCGGGGATGGTTCAGTCTCGCTGCATCCCCCGACGGAACCCTGATCGCGGGCGGACGCGTCCGCACCAATGTCACCGACGTCCTCAGCGCCGAGGACGGTCGGCACCTGACCCGCCTGAGCGTGGGTGAGCCCATGACCGCCTGCGCATGGCACCCCACGAGCCCGATGGTGGCCACCGGAACCCGCGGGGGACGACTGATGCTCTGGCGCTACCCCACGCTGAAACCCGCTCAATGGACGCTGAACAGTGTCCTGCCTGGTGGAGGAGGTGCGGTGGAATCCCTCGCCTTCGATGCCACCGGCCATTACCTCGCGGCTGCTTCGTCGAGCCACAACCTCCAGGTCACCGACCTGCAGACGCGGCGCCTCACCTTCCAGACCCCTGGCCTCGCCCGCGGCCTGCACTTCCAGAATTCCGGAAACCAGATCGGGCCGGTCATCGATCGCGGCCGTTTCCGGCAGGTGGAGTTCCGCAAGTCCGAGTACCTCGCCGACCGCGAACTTCCCGCGCTTCGCGGGGATGTCCTTGGCATCGACCTTGAGTCCAGCGCCCCCCTCGTCGCCGTCTTCGCTTACTCCCGGGGCATTCTCCTCCATCCACGCAACGGATCCGAACTTACCCACCTGAACACCGCCGGCACCCGCGCCCTACGACTGCACCCGACAGGATCGCCGCTTCTGGCGGTCGATTTCCGGGGCATCAGCCGCTGGGACATCACGGAGCAATCTCCGGGGCTTTATGAGGTAGGCGAACGCTGGCCGCTCGTGCCCGGCCCCAACTGGGCCGGCCTCGCTTTCAACCACGATGGCTCGCGCATGGCCATCGCCAACCCGGCCGCCGGACGCGCCACCCTGTTCGACGCCACCCTCACCAACAAACTCACCAGAGTCGGCCCCCATCCGGGCACCGATGTCGTCGCCCTCAGTCCGGACGCCCGATGGATCGCCACAGCCAGCCCCATCGATCGACGCATCCGAATCTGGGACGCCACCACCGCCGTGCCCGCTCTGGAACGAATTGCGGGCCGGCGCCCTTCCGGCACCTTCAGCAACAACGGCCGATGGTTCATTGGTACCGGATTCCACCCCCAACTGCTCAGCACCAAGGACTGGTCCGCGCGCTCCATTCCCGGGCTCGATGCCGAAAGCGAAGCCTTGGTCGTGGCATTCTCACCGGACTCCACCCTGCTCGCCGTGGCGACCGCACAGCAAGAAATCCGCCTTTTCAGCCTCCCGGAACTTGAGCCCGTCCTCATCCTCCACGCTGGCTTCCCTTCCCGGATCACGGCGCTTGGGATCGCGGTGGGCAACGGTAGCCTCATCATCGGCGGCAACGAAGGCTCCATCCGGACCTGGAAACTCGACCTACTCCGCACGGGCCTCCAACGCATCGGCCTCGATTGGTCTCCTGCTCCCGAACAGGCCGTTGCCCCCGACCAACCCGGCCTGCGCGCCCGAATCGTCTCGCAACCCCGTTGAGTCGCAGTCGACGTCCGGAGGCTGTGCTTGGCTGCCTTCAAACTTGAAACTGGGATCTTCCCACCCTTCCCCCCCAGCCCGCTTCCCGCTACGGTCGACGCCATGTCCGACCGCATCCCAACTGGTGAACGGATGTACCGGGGCATCCCTGTTTCCGTCGGTGTTTCCCACGGGAAGGTGATCGTCCTCGGCGATGCCGCGCGGACCATCCTCCGCCGGGAGATCCGCCCCGAGGAAGTCCCCTCCGAATTGCAACGTCTCCAGGACGCCGTCGCGCAGACCCGGCGCGACCTCCTCGACGTCCAACGCCAGGTGACCGAAGCCCTCGGCACCCACGAAGCCAGCCTCTTCGACGCCCACCTCCTCGTCCTCGAGGACGAGATGATGCTCGCCGAAGTCCATCAACTCGTCGGCGAACAGCACATCAACTCCGAGGCCGCCTACCATCAGGTCGTCGAGAAGTTCGCCCGCGCCCTCGGCGAACTCGGCGACGACTACCTCCGCGAACGGGCCGCTGACATCCGCGATGTCGGCGGGCGCGTCCTTGACCATCTTCTGGGCCGCGCCACCGAACAGGACCTCCGCCACCTTCCCGAACCCTGCATCATCGTCGCGCCCGACCTCGCCCCGAGCACCACCGCCGTCCTCGACCGCACCCGGGTCCTCGGATTCGCCACGGACGCCGGCGGCACCACCAGCCACACGGCCATCATGGCCCGAAAGCTTGGCATTCCCGCAGTGATCGGCCTCGGCGACATCACCTCCCGCATCCGCACCGGGGAATACGCCCTGATCGACGGCCACGGCGGGACCCTCACGGTCAA
>JBIKWS010000182.1:0-7101 GCA_044356195.1 Cyanophyceae cyanobacterium | reverse complement strand
CCGATCGGCGCCTATTTCCCGGATTCGTTCCGTCGGGTGCACATGGGACCGGACGAGGCCTTGCGGGCTTTCGGGGACTTGGGCTCGCAGTGGTTGGTCCCGATGCATTTCGGGACCTTCAAGCTGAGTTTTGAATCGATGGACGAGCCGGCGCGATGGCTGCGCGAGTTGGCGGCGGCGGCGTCGGTTGCCGAGCGGGTCCGGTTTCTGGAAGAGGGCGTCCCGATGCGCTTCTGAAGGGGCCGGCAAGCCTCAATCGGCGGTGTCCTCGACGCGGATGACGGTGGGGGTGTCCTTGACGACGGGAAGGCGTGCGATGCGTGCGATGGCACGGGCGAGGGCGGCCTGTGGGGCATCGTGGAGCATGAGGATGACAGGGACGGTGGCTCCTTCGTGGCCCTCGGGCTGGATGATGGAGGAGATGCCGATACGGGCCTCGGCAAGGACGGAGGCGATGCGCGCGAAGACGCCGGGGCGGTCAATGACGGTGAGGCGGACGTAATAGGGCGAGGTGACCTTGTCCATGGAGACGACCTGGACCTTGCCGGAGGCGTGGGCGACGAAGGCGGGGACGCGTTGGTGGCTGCCGTGGTGGAGGTCCAGGGCGGCGTCGGCGATGTCACTCAGGACCGAGCTGGCGGTGGGGTCGCCACCGGCACCGCGGCCGTAGAAGAGGGTTTCACCAACCATGTCGCCGCGGACGGCGATGGCGTTGAAGGCGTGGTTGACGGAGGCAAGGACGTGGTCATTGCGGACGAGGGCGGGATAGACGGCGACGAGGATACCGGGTTTCGGAGCCTTGGCTTTCGGGGATCGACGTGGAGAGGGGCCCGGCATGACGGACTTGATGACCCCGAGGAGCTTGATGGTGTAGCCGAGGCGAGCCGCGGACTCGATGTCGAGCCGGGTCACGTTGCGGATGCCTTCGACGTGGACCTGATCGGGTCGGACCCAGAAGCCGTGGGCGAGGGAGGCGAGGATGCCGGTCTTGTGGGCGGCGTCGTGTCCATCGACGTCGAGGGTGGGATCGGCCTCGGCGTATCCGAGACGCTGGGCATCGGCGAGGACGGCGGCGAATTCGGCGCCTTCGAGCTTCATCCGGGTGAGGATGTAATTGCAGGTGCCGTTGACGATGCCGCGGATGGACTGGACGCGGTTGCCGACGAGGGATTCGCGGAGGACCTTGATGATGGGGATGCCGCCGGCGACGGAGGCCTCGTAGTAGAGGTTGGCGGTGTTGGCGCGGGCGGCCTTGAAGAGTTCCTCGCCGTGGGCGGAGAGAAGGGCCTTGTTGGCGGTGACAACGGGTTTGCCGTGGCCAAGGGCGGCAAGGACGACCTCGCGGGCGGTGGTGGTGCCGCCCATGAGTTCGACGATGAGATGGACGGACGGGTCATGGACGACCGCCTTCCAGTCCTGGGTCAGGAGGTGGGAGGGGATGCCGGCGGCCTGTGCTTTCTGGAGGTCGCGAACGGCGACACGGGTGACGGCGAGCCGGACGCCGAGGCGTGCGGCGAGCATTTCGCTCCGTTCGATCAAGGCCTTGATGACGGCGCCTCCGACCGTGCCTGCGCCGACCAGACCGATGTTCACCTGCTGCATCATGCGGCCCGAGAGCCTGCCGAAGGGAGGGAGGGAGGGGGAAGTTTGCAGTTGGTGGATTTTGCTGGCGGAGTCTGCGACGGTCGGCGGGCACGCAGCGTACGATGTGGGGCGATTTTCGACTGGCATTGAGGCAACTGACCCTGACTCCGGGGTACAGTCTCGTATGCATTCTGGCGCTGGCCCTGGGGATCGGGGCGACCTCGACGGCGTTCACGGCGTTCAATGCGGTGGTGCTGAAGCCGCTGCCGTGGATCCGGGAACCCGCCGGGGTGATGGCACTGACCCTGTTTCACCAGGGGCAGCCGGAAGGGGATATGGGTTTGAGTTATCCGGATTATGAGGACCTTCGGCGGTTGGTGACGCGCATGGACGGGATCGCGGTGCATCAGGAGCGGACATTCATCCTGACGGACAGCGAGAAGCCGGAGCGGTATCTCGGGGGGTCGATCTCGGCCTCGACCTTCCGATTGTTGCGGGTGGCGCCGGTGGTGGGCCGGGATTTTCTTCCAGAGGAGGAATTCGGCGGCGGTACGCCGGCGATCCTGCTGGGCCATGAGCTCTGGATGCGGCGGTACGGAGGCGATACGAACCTGGTGGGGCGTACGATCCAAGTCAGTGGTGAGCCGGCAACGGTCATTGGTGTGATGCCACCGGGCTGGCGATATCCGGAGCGGAGCGACCTGTGGACGACCATGCAGGTGTCGCCTGGGGCGAAACTGCGTGGGTTGCATTACCTGCAGGCGATCGGGCGTTTGGGAAAAGGGGTGAGCCGATCGGAGGCGGAGGAGGAGTTGGAGCGGATCATGGAGGGTTTGGCGGTGGAGCATCCGGAGACCCACCGGGGTATCCGGGCGCGGCTGACACCGTATCGGGATTGGGTGGTGCGGGATACCGGCCCATTGTTCGGGTTGATGCTGGGCTCGGTGTTGTGTGTGCAGCTGATCGCGTGCGCGAACGTGGCGAATCTGGTGTTGGCACGCGGGACGCGTCGGATGCGGGAGGTGGCGGTGCGGGTGGCGCTGGGGGCGTCGGCGGGGGCGATCCTGAGGTGGTTGGTGGCGGAGGTGATGGTGTTGGGGGTGGCTGGATCCGTGCTGGGGGTCTTGTTCACGTTGTGGGGAGCGGGGTTGGTCCATCAGTTGTCACCGATGGAATTGCCGTTCTGGATGGACCTGTCTCCGGACCTCGGGGTGGTTGGCTTTGCCGTGGTGCTGGGACTGGGTTCCGCTTTCCTGGCGGGGCTGGTTCCGGCGGTGCAGTTGGCGCGTCCAGCATTGGCCGCCGATGTCCGGGCGTTGGGACGCGGCACGGTGGGATTGGGGAGGCATGCCCGGATGCGGCACACGCTCGTGGTGGTGGAACTGGCGTTGGCGATGGTGCTGCTGACGGGTGCCGGACTGTTGCTGCGATCCTTTCACCGGGCCGCAACAATGGACCCCGGGTTTGACGCGCGGCAGCTGCTGACCTTCCGGGTTGGGTTGCCTCCGGCGCATTACAAGGATCCGGATCAGTACATCCGGTTCTTCGAGGAGGTCCGGATCCGGCTTTCACGGATCGGTGGGATTGCGAAGGTCGGGGGTGTTTCGATGCTGCCGGCGAGTGGGTATGACAACTTTGGGGCGTTGGAGATCGAGGGGCAGGACCGGAAGAGCCTCTTTGAGGCGCCCAGTGCGCAGACCAGTTCGGCGACACCAGACGGTCTCGAGGCGCTGGGGGTACGATTGATGCAGGGGCGGATGCTGGACGCGTCCGATGTTGCCTCCTCGCTGCCGGTCGCCGTGGTGGATGAGATCTTTGCGAAACGGCATTTCCCCGAGGGGTCGGCGCTTTTGAAACGTTTTCGGCCAGCGTCCGCGACTGACGGCCTCAACACGAACGCATGGGTCCACATCGTCGGGGTGGTGGGGCGGGTGGCGGCCCACTTCCATGAGGCCCCTTCGTTGCCGGTCTATTATCGGCCCCACGCGCAGGTTCCGACCGCGTTCCTCTCGATGGTGGTGCGGACGGAGGGAGAGCCGAAGTCGGTGGTGGGGGCCGTGGAGGAGGCGGTGCTGGAGGTGAACCGTGAGATTCCCATCTACTACGTGCAGACGATGGATGAGATCCTGCGCCAGGCCACATGGGACAAGCGGTTCTTCGTGGGAATCTTCGGGGTGATGGCGGGGTTGGCCGTGTTTCTGGTGATCCTGGGGATCTACGGGGTGATGGCGTATTCGGTGTCGATGCGGATGCAGGAACTGGGGGTCCGGATCGCATTGGGCGCGACGCGGGGGGACATCCTGCGGCTGGTCCTGAAGCAGGGGATGCGATTGGTGGGGTTGGGGTTGGGCGTGGGGATGCTGAGTTCGCTGGGATTGGCGCACCTGTTGAAGGATTACCTTTTCGGGATTTCTCCCCAGGATCCGCTGACGCTGGTGGTGGTGGTCGTGGTTTTGGCGGGGGTGGGGATGGTGGCGTGCCTCATTCCGGCGCGTCGGGCGACGCGGATTGATCCCATGGTGGCGCTGCGGTCCCAGTAAGGGTGGTAAAAATGCACTGGCCCGACCCGCGATGAGGGACCACTCTCTGGGGGTCGCTCATGAGCAGCAGGAATATTTCAGACTTTGTCGTGGTGTGCGGTGGAGGCGGTTTCATCGGCGGGCACCTGGTGGCGGACCTAAGGCGTCAAGGATACCGGCGGATCCGCGCGGTGGACTGCAAGCCGCAGACGGAGTGGTACCAGCGTTTTCCGGACGTGGAGAACGTGGTGGTGGATCTGGAGGAGAAGGCGGCGTGTTACGCGGCCCTCCAAGGGGCTGACGTCGTCTACAATCTGGCCGCAGACATGGGCGGGATGGGGTTCATCGAGTTGAACAAGGGCCTGTGCATGCTAAGCGTGCTGATCAACACGCACCTGTTGATGGCCGCGCGGGAGATTGGGGTGAAGCGCTTCTTCTATGCATCCAGCGCCTGCGTCTACAACGCGGACAAGCAGCGGGATCCGAATGTCACGGCATTGAAGGAAGAGGATGCCTATCCGGCGCTGCCCGAGGACGGGTACGGATGGGAGAAGCTTTTCTCGGAACGGATGTGCCGTCATTTCCGCGAAGACTTCGGTCTGGCGACGCGGATGGCGCGGTACCACAACGTTTACGGGCCATTCGGAACCTTCGAGGGCGGGCGTGAGAAGGCCCCGGCGGCGATCTGCCGGAAGGTGATGACGGCGAAGTTCACCGGGAACCACGAGATCGAGATCTGGGGTGATGGCCAGCAGACGCGCTCGTTCATGTACATCGACGACTGCCTGCACGGGACCCAGATGCTGACGCACTCGGACTTCGTGGAGCCGATCAACATCGGGTCTTCGGAATTGGTCTCGATCAACCAACTGGTCGACATCGTCGAGGAGATTGCCGGCATCCGGCTCAAGCGGTCCTACAATCTGTCCGCCCCGAAGGGCGTCAACGGTCGGAACTCCGACAATACGCTGATCCAGTCAGCGTTCGGGTGGGAGCCGTCGACCAAGCTGAAGGATGGCCTCGCAAAGACGTACGCCTGGATCCACGACCAGGTGGCTCCGCGCTACCGCTGAACGGCCCTGTGACACCCGTCCGACAGACCCCGGAGACCATCCAGGCGCGCAAGGGACGGCTCCAGGTGCCTTCGTTGACGGCCTATGACCATCCCACGGCCCGCCTGCTCGACGAGGCAGGGGTGCCGATGCTGTTGGTCGGGGATTCGCTGGGAATGGTGGTGCTGGGGTACCCGGACACGACGTCGGTGACGATGGCCGACATGCGCCATCATCTGCGCGCGGTGGTCCGTGGGGCGAGTCGGGCGTTGGTGGGATGTGATCTTCCGTACCGGTCGTACGACACCGTGGAGCAGGCGGTGGCGAATGCGCGGTTGCTGATGGAGGAGGGCGCGGGATTCGTGAAGGCGGAGGGCGGGCGCGAGATCCTGGAACAGGTGAAGGCCATCCGGGCTGCCGGCATTCCATTTTGCGGGCACCTGGGAATGCTGCCGCAGCACGTGGTGGAGGAGGGCGGGAAGTACCGGATCAAGGGACGCGACGAGGAGGGGCGCCAGCGTTTGGTGGAGGATGCCCGGATGCTGGAAGCAGCGGGTGCTTTTGCGTGCGTGCTGGAGTTGGTGACGCCACCGGTGGCGAAGGAGATCACCGCGGCCTGTCCGCGGATGGTGACGATCGGGATTGGGTCGGGTCCGGACTGTGACGGGCAGATCCTGGTGACGCCGGATCTGGTGGGTGGCTTCCCGTGGTTCACGCCGCGATTCGTGGTGCCGCGATTGAAGACGGGTGCGGATATCCGGGATGTGGTTTCGGGGTGGGTTCGGGAACTGGAGCGGGGATCGAACCCGGTCTCCTGAAATCGTTGGCTACGATAGGGATGGGTATCCGGGTTGGTTGCTTTGTCCAACAGGCCTGGCTGCATTTGCGGATGGCGAGGGTGATGACACCGTCGCCGCCCGCTTTGCATGCACATGGAAGGAATCATTCAGGAACGGACGGCGCCAACACCGGGCCTGTGCGTTGCCTCGTGGATCGGATTTCGCGTGGAGTCACATTGGATGAGGCCAACCGGGATGCTGGTGTGCCCATGTGCGCGCGGCGGTTCATGGAACATACCATTCATGTCATCCGCAGCCGTCAGGTGCATGAGATTGCGGCAGCGTTCACCTATGGTCGGGAAGGGGTGATCTCGGGCCTGTTCGGCGAAATCGTGGCGCAGCTTGATCGGGAGTCGGCGGGTTCCCTTGGCATCTTCCGGCAGTATCTGGAACGCCATATTGTGGTCGGTGGGGACGAACACTTCCAGGCGGGGGAACGCATGGTGTTCCTGCTGTGCAATGGGGAGCGACGGAAGTACGAGGAGGCCGCCGTCTCGGCCGTGGAGGCGCTGGAGGTCCGACTGGCGTTCTGGGATGCGATACCCACACGGATGTCATCCAGTTGACTTCCTCTTCCAGCACGGATGCTCGCGAGAAATTGAGGAAGAAAGGGCGGATCAGGATCAGAGAGGGTCTTGCAGTGAGGAACCTTTCGATTCGCCCGCAGCCGTTCCTCCCTTTGCGGCTTTGAGGCTTCGCGGCTTTTCCCCTCCGTTCCCTTCAGGGACAGACAGGAGAGGCGAAGCCACAAAGCCGCAAAGCCGCGAAGAAGGCGGCGATGACGCGTTTCTCTCCTTCTGCCCGAGAACTTCCCGTCCCCTCTGGTGACCGAAAGGAAGAGGGTCTCGCGCAGACATGCATCCCGCGCCCGCCCTCGCCGCAACGCGGCGCACGGCGACAGCCCGGGGTGGAGCGGAGCGGAACCTTGGGAGACTCCACCGCACGACACCTCGCCCCAGCGGGGCGAACGGGGATCACAGGCACCCGGTTCCGTGTGCCCTTTCAGGGCACGAGGACGTGGTGTGGTGTGGTCCCCGGGGTTCCACCCCTTTCGCCGGTTGCCCCTGGCTTCGGGCGCATCTTGACACTGCCCCCGCATGGAACGGG
>JBIKWS010000181.1:0-7116 GCA_044356195.1 Cyanophyceae cyanobacterium | reverse complement strand
CACCTGCGCCTCAAGACGAGCGTGACCGAGGAAAAGGGAGAAGTACCCACGGTTTCGAGCGTGTGGCGTACGGCCGATTGGCACGAGCGCGAGGTCTACGACATGATGGGCATCCGGTTTGCCGGGCACCCGGACCTGCGACGCATCCTGATGTGGGATGGATATCCGTATCATCCATTGCGGAAGGATTTTCCATTGGCCGGAAAGGAGACTTCGCTGCCCGAGGTTGCCTTCACGCGCCCGGCACCGCTCGAAGGCGGGCCCTTCGTGACCGTGGCGAGCACAGCAGACAGCATTGCCCGTGAACCCCGGGCACGGACTCCCGAGGCATAAGGCGATATCCCCATGGCGAATCCCCAGACCATCGAGTTTCGCGATCCCGGCGTCCGAGCAGCGGCGGCCGCGGCATCCAGCGACGAGTTGCAGGACCTGCACGGCGACAAGTTGGTCCTGAACATGGGTCCATCCCATCCCTCGACCCATGGTGTGTTGCGGGTCCTGATCGAGATGGACGGCGAGACGATCACCAAGGCCATGCCGGACCTCGGTTACCTGCACCGGGGTGACGAGAAGATCGCGGAGAACATGACGTACAACCAGTTCATCCCTTACACGGATCGACTGGATTACCTCGCGCCGTTGGCCAACAACGTGGCCTATGCGCTGGCGGTGGAGAAGTTGCTGGGGATCCACGACTCGCTTCCGCCGCGGTGCCAGTACATCCGCGTGATCTGTTGCGAGTTGGCGCGGATCTCCGCCCATTTGCTCGGCTTGGGAGCCTTCGCGATGGACGTGGGCGCGCTGACGGTGTTCCTCCACACGTTCACCGAACGTGAGAAGATCTATAACTTTGCGGAATGGCTCACGGGAGCGCGGTTCACCACGAGCTATACCCGCATCGGTGGCGTGACGCGGGACCTCCCTCCGGGATGGGCGGCGAAGGTCCTCAAGTTCTGTGATGAGGTTCTGATGACCCTTCAGGACGTGGACCGATTGCTGACCCGCAACCGGATCTTCGTCGATCGGACCCGGGAGGTGGGTGTGATCCCTCGGGATCGCGCCATCAACTATGGACTGACGGGTCCCAACCTGCGTGGCAGCGGTGTGGACTACGACGTCCGCAAGGCGGCTCCCTATCTTTGCTACAAGGATCTGGAGTTCGACATCCCGGTTGGAACGGTCGGGGACTGCTACGATCGTTATCAGGTCCGGCAGGAAGAAATGCGGCAGAGCGTGCGCATCCTCCGTCAGGCGCTGCAGAAGCTGCCCGGCGGTTACGAAAACGCCGCACACGAGCCGGTGCAGGTGGCGGATGGCAAGGTGTTCCTGCCTCCCAAGGCGAAGGTGATGACGAGCATGGAGGAGCTGATCCACCAGTTCATGCTCGTCACGCAGGGCATCAATGCCCCGCCGGGCGAAGTCTATTTTGGCGCGGAGAACCCCAAGGGCGAACTCGGGTTCTTCATTCATTCCCGGGGTGGCGGAACGCCGCACCGGCTCAAGATCCGCGCACCATCGTTCGTCAACCTGAGCATTCTCCCCGAGATCCTGCCTGGTCACCTGATGAGCGATGTCGTCTCGATCCTTGGATCGATCGACTTCGTCATGGGTGAGGCGGACCGGTAATTCCAGCCCGAGACATGAGCTTTAGCGTTCCTGCCAAATTGGAGGCCCAGCTCGATG
Organism: Cyanophyceae cyanobacterium; assembly: GCA_044356195.1. Classification (GTDB taxonomy): domain Bacteria; phylum Verrucomicrobiota; class Verrucomicrobiia; order Limisphaerales; family UBA9464; genus UBA6176. Next base: position 5,433 of record JBIKWS010000181.1, on the reverse strand, counting down.
AGCTGACCACGCACTATCCCCAGAAGCGGAGTGCCTCATTGATGTTCCTGCACGCCTTGCAGGAGCACTTCGGCTACGTCTCGCCTGAAGCGGTGGACTGGACGGCGGCCAAGCTGGGATTGCAGCCGATCAACGTCCAGGAGTTGGTGACGTTCTATCCGATGTTCCGTCAGACGCCGCTGGGCAAGACCCAGGTGAAGGTGTGTCGGACGTTGAGTTGCGCGCTGGCGGGGTCGGATGCACTGCGGAAGCACTTCGTTGAAAAGCTCGGTCTGGATGCGCACAAGCACGGCGCACAGACGACAGCAGACGGAAAGTTCACCGTGGAATTCGTGGAGTGCCTCGCGAGCTGTGGCACAGCGCCTGTGGTGATGGTGAACGACGATCTCGTGGAAAAGTGCACGGCCGCGGACTGCGACCGGATCCTGAGCCGGGGCCGATGATCTGGAATCCATGAAACACACCCATTCCATCCAGCCCATGATGACGCCTTCAGGATTCCTCCTGAGTGTGTCGTTGGGCTGTGGAAAGGTGGAGCTTTGCGCGGATGCCAACGTAATCAGCGTTGCCTCGATGGCGAAGCAGACGTTGGACAGCGGGACGACGGAATGTGGGTCGTGGGGAGAACCGTTGAGGAAGGCCAACTCGTTCGGAACCTTGAGTTGGCTGCCCGACATGGATTTGAACCATGACAAACAGATCCAGAGTCTGCTGTGCTACCGTTACACCATCGGGCAGTCGATAGGCCGGCCACGTTAGAGGAGAAATCTTTCGAGTCAAGTACGACCATGCCTCAAGAGCACAGACTCATCCTGAAGCACGCCGATCAGCCGGGTTACACACCCGACATCGAGTGCTACATCCGTCACGGCGGCTACGAGGCCCTGCGCAAGGCGCTGGCCACGCCGGGGCGGGATCTCCCGGACGGAAAGAAGATGTCACCCCGCGAGGTGATCCGGGATGAAGTCCTGAAATCCGGATTGCGCGGTCGTGGCGGGGCAGGCTTCTCAGCCGGACTCAAGTGGAGTTTCGTCGATCGCCGCAGCGGCAAGCCGATATACCTCATCTGCAATGCCGATGAGTCGGAGCCGGGGACGTTCAAGGACCGCCAGATCCTGCACAAGGATCCGCACCAGCTGGTCGAAGGCATGATCATCTCGTGCTGGGCCAACGACGTGAAGCTGGCCTACATCTACATCCGGGGTGAGATGCCCCATGGGGCGCGCTTGCTCAACAAGGCGTTGGATGAGGCGCGAGCGAAGGGTTTTCTCGGAAAGGACATCCTGGGCTCCGGAACGGACCTTGAGATCCACGTCCACCGCGGTGCGGGTGCCTATATCTGCGGCGAGGAAACCGGCCTGATTGAATCGCTCGAAGGCAAGCGGCCCTATCCGCGCATCAAGCCTCCCTATTTCCCGGCCGTTCTGGGCCTCTACATGTGCCCGACGATCGTGAACAACGTGGAGACGTTGTGTCATGTCCGGCACATCGTGAACATGGGCGGTGCCGAGTACGCGAAACTGGGAACACCGAACAATACGGGTACCCGCATCATTTCCCTGAGTGGCGACGTCCGGAAGCCTGGTTACTTCGAGGTCGAGGTCGGCAAGGTCACCTTGGGCGAAGTCATCTACAACGAGAGCTTCGGCGGAGGCCTCAAGCCTGGCCGGACGTTGAAGGCGATCATCCCTGGCGGATCCTCCTCGAAGGTCCTGAAGGCCGGAGAGAAGTTCAAACTCCGCAAGAAGGGCGCGGATGGCCAGATGGTCGCTGTGGACACCGACTTGCTCGACCTGCCTTACGATTTCGATTCATTGCAGCAGGCCGGCACGATGTCTGGTTCCGGCGCGGTGATCGTGATGGACGACACCCGGGAAATCGTCGATGTCCTCGCCAACGTCTCGGAGTTTTACGCCCACGAAAGCTGCGGCCAATGCACGCCGTGCCGCGAAGGTGCCTTGTGGATGTCGAAGGCTCTGCACCGCATGACCACCGGAGGCGGCCGCAGCCAGGATGCCGACTATCTGTTGCACATCGCACAGAACATCCAGGGCCGCACGATCTGCGCCTTCGGCGAGGCGGCTGCGTGGCCGGTGCTGTCCTTCGTGAAGAAGTTCAAGGATGACTTCGCTGCCCGTGGCAAGGCGGACGAGGAAGCCCGTGCCAAGGGAATGATCCCCACCGCGCACCATTGACGATTTCGACCATGTCCAACGCACCGACCACCGCACCGGCGCCCACGGCGCCACCGCCCGTCGAGAAGATCCGGATCAAGGTCGACGGCCGGGAGATCGACGTGCCGAAGATGATGCCCGACTGGCAGGGCAAGCTCGTTCCCACGACGATGCTTCAGGCCTGTCAGATCGCCGCGCAGGAAGTCCCGCACTATTGCTATCACCCGAAGCTGCCGATCGCGGGCAATTGCCGCATGTGCCTGGTCGAGTTCGGCACGCCGGTGATGGATCCCGCCACCAAGAAGCCGGTGGTGAACGAGGATGGATCGCCCAAGATCGCCCGCTCGGTCCTCCCCTATGAACCGGGAACGCCGCGTGGTGCGATTGCCTGCGCGACGCCCATTTCTCCAGGCATGGAGATCTATCCGTCCTCCCCCGCAACGAAGCAGATGCGGGAGGCGGTTCTGGAGTCGTTGCTGATCAACCATCCGCTGGACTGCCCGATCTGTGATCAGGCCGGTGAGTGCAAGCTGCAGGAGTACTCGGTCCAGCATGGTCAGGCGGCCTCACGATTTGTGGAACCCAAGGTCCACAAGCCGAAGGCGGTCGACCTCGGACCCCGTATCGTCCTCGACGACGAGCGTTGCGTGTTGTGCACGCGGTGCATCCGGTTCACGCGGGACGTGGCGGGCGACGATGCACTCGGCATTGTGAACCGCGGTTCCTACAACACGATTTCCGCGGCTCCCGGAAAGCAGTTCGACAACAACTACACGCTGAACACCGTCGACATCTGTCCGGTGGGCGCGCTGACGTCGAAGGATTTCCGGTTCAAGATGCGCGTCTGGTTCCTCAAGGAAACCAAGAGCGTCTGCACCTCCTGTTCCACTGGCTGCAACATCACGATCGGATCCCGGGAGAACGTCATCCACCGCTATGAACCGCGCGACAACGACGCGGTGAACGCGAGTTGGATGTGCGATGCGGGCCGGTTGAATTATACGTGGGTGGGTCGGGCAGACCGATTGCAGGAAGTGCGCGTCCGGGGTGAACGTTCCACCTGGCCGGTGGCGTTGGCCCAGATCACGGAGCACCTGCGTCAGGCGGCCGAGGGCAGCGTGGCGATCATCGCCAGCGCGCGTCAGACCACCGAGGAACTTTACCTGCTCCGGCGGTTGTCGGTCCGGTTGGGTGCCATCACGGATGCGGTGGAGCGCGAAGGCGAGGCCGATCGATTGCTGGTGAGCGCCGATCGCAATCCGAACAGCCAGGGGGCACGCCTGACGGGCATTGCCTACACCGAGATCGGGATCTCGATCCCCACCATCGCGGATGGGATCCGGGCCGGTCGGATCCGGACGCTGGTGGTGTTTGGTGAAGACGTGACGAAGGTCGGAATCGACGCGGCGCTGCTCGCGAAGGTGGAGACGCTGATCGTGAGTGACATCTTGCCGAACGCGACGACGGCGGCGGCCCATTATCTGTTGCCGGGTTGTGCGCATGCGGAGAAGCGCGGCACGTTCATCAACGGCAAGGGCCGCGTGCAGAAGTTCATGAAGGCGGTGGAGCCCCGTGGCGATGCCCGGCCGGAGTGGGAATTTCTGGCGGAGGTGGCCAAGGCGTTGGGAACGGCGGACGGCTTCACAACCATTGAGGGCCTGTTCAACCGGATGGCGTCGGAGGTTCCGGCGCTCGCGGGGGTTGAATGGTCGAAACTGGGCGATACCGGGGTGACGGTTCCGGTCTGAGGAGATTCCAATCCATGCTCGAGAACCTGTTCATCGATCCCACGTTCCAGTTCGTGCTGTTCAGCGCGGCGAAGATTGCCGTGGTGTTTGGCGTGGTGATGACCTTTGTGGCGTACGCGGTGCTGGTGGAGCGGAAGGTTTCCGCGTTCATCCAGGATCGTGTGGGACCGAACCGGACGGCACCGCCGTTGGCGCTGAAGATCCCGGTGCTTGGCCGGTTCCTGCAGCGTTGCGGCATGTTCCAGCCCATGGCAGACGGGTTGAAGTTCATCCTGAAGGAGGACTTCACTCCGGCCTACGTACGGACGATTTACTTCTGGATCGCGCCAGCGATTTCCGTGATCCCGGCGTTCCTGACGCTGGCGGTGATTCCCTTCGGTTCGACGTTGGGCAAGCAGCAGATGGTGATCGCGGACCTGAACGTCGGCATCCTGTATACCTTCGGGATCGTTTCCCTCGGTGTGTACGGCATCGTGCTGGCGGGTTGGGCCTCCAACTCGAAGTATCCCTTCCTGGGTGGCATCCGTTCGAGCGCGCAGATGATCTCTTACGAGATCGCGATGGGGATGAGCGTGGTTTCGCTGTTCCTGATCGTGGGTGACCTGAACCTGTCGAAGCTCATCCAGTGGCAGGCGGACAACGGGTGGCTGGTGCTGTATCAACCGGTGGCCTTTGTAATCTTCCTCGTGTCGGCGTTTGCCGAGACGAACCGGCTTCCGTTCGATCTTCCGGAGTCCGAGTCGGAGTTGGTGGGTGGATACCACACGGAATACAGCTCCATGAAGTTCGCGCTCTTCTTCCTGGGCGAGTACGCGAACATGATCGCCAGCTCAGCGATGATGGTGACGCTTTTCTTCGGTGGCTGGTCCTTGCCGTTCTTGGGCAAGCCCGCGGATTCGCTGCTGGGCGGTTTGGTGCACATCGGGATCTTCATCGCCAAGATGATTGTCCTGATGGTGGTGTTCATCTGGGTTCGCTGGATGTTGCCGCGCTTCCGTTATGACCAGTTGATGGACCTGGGTTGGTGCCGGTTCATTCCGATCGCGCTCCTCAACATCGTGCTCACGGCCCTGGGCGTGGCGTTGTTCAACCGCTGAACCTGAAAGGACGAACGAAATATGACCAAGGTTGTCGATCGCAGTCCGCTGAACTTCTACGAGCGGACATATCTTCCGGCGCTGGTGGAGGGCTTCAAGGTGACGGCCCGCCATTTCGTGCGCTCGGTGAAGGGTGAGAACACCGCCACTGATCTCGGCGATGGCTACTATCCCGAGGTTCCCTGGCGCGTGGAAGGTGGGTATCGCGGGGCTCCATATCTGGTGCGGGACCAGGAGGGGGCGACCAAGTGCGTCTCCTGCCAGCTCTGCGAATTCATTTGCCCGCCGAAGGCCATCAAGATCACGCCGCCCGGCCCCGAGGCGGGACCGGCGGACCGGCCGAATGCGGAGAAGATGCCGCGCGAGTTCGAGATCAACATGCTGCGGTGCATCTTTTGCGGACTTTGCCAGGAG
>JBIKWS010000180.1:0-7118 GCA_044356195.1 Cyanophyceae cyanobacterium | reverse complement strand
CTGCCGACGTTGGTCTCCGGAATCCGGATCCAGGGCACCTGCGTGGAGGGCCTCCAAAGCCAACGCAGGATTTCCGCCGCGCAGGCGTGCCAGGGCGAGCGCTGCCTGCACCGAGGCATCCTCCGGCCACTGCCGGTGCAACCGTTCGAACTGTTCCGTCGCCCACGGAAGAATTCCGTTCGTCAACAACTCCACCCATCCCAACTCGATCACCACCCACTCTTCCGCGGGGAGCAATCCCAGCAACTGCCGGAGCTGCTCGCGTGGTGTGGTCAGATCGGGGTGGCGCCCGACGATCTGCACCAGCATGCGCCCCGCCGCGGCGGCCTCGCCGGGCAGGTACATCCAGAGCCCGACCGCCTCGAGAGCCAACGGCCTGAGCTCAGCGCGGACGGCTTCACGCGCGACGAACGGCAGCACCAGATCCCGTCGTCCACCGGCGGCCAGCGCCCCTCGAAAGAAGGCTTCCGCGCCAACCGTATCCCCAAGCCTTGCGCGCATGGCCCCGCGTGCAGCGAGACCCATGGCCGAGTCCAGCACGGTGTCTCCGGACTGCACCATCGCCTCCAAAACGCCCTCCTGACGCGTGGCGAGGAGGTAATCCACATGTGCCCCCATGAGCGCCAGATTGGTGCGGCACCGCGCCAATGGCAGCAGGCTTCCCGCCTGATCCAGTGCCCGGTGCTGTTCCAGCCAGCGGACCACCCCCAGCACTTCGGGGACTCCGGCATCCGGGGGCAACCAACCGGTCACCTTCTCCGCCCACTCCAAACGGGAATCGGGTACGGCACGGACACGAAGCTGTGCGGCCACCAACCGGGTCTCCAGATCCGCCCCGGGACGCTCTTCGAGGATACGGGCCAATCGCTCCGCTTCCTTCGGAACGAGCGTGGGTTGCTCGGCGAGGACGCGTGCCGCCCGTTCCCGTTGGTTGCTGCTTCCGAGACCCACCGCCCACAACAGGCGCACCCCTTCCTTTCGGTCCACGGCCCGCGGCGATTCAGCCAGGAATCGACCCAACTGGAACTCCCCCTCGGCGTCGCCTGGGAACCGCGAAACAACGTTCCGTGCAAGCGTGATGGAATCTGGCAACGCCGAGAACTGCCGCGAATGTTCCAACGCCAGATGCCACACCCGTGGGTCTCTGGCAGCCTCGCGCGTCAGAGCGGCGATCAGCTTGCCGGCACTGTCCCTTTCGCCACCGCGCAGGAACACCTCCGCTGCCAGGAGGCGATCCTCCAGGGTGACCGAGGGCATTTCCAGAAGGGTCCGGAAGAAGCCGGTGGCCTCCGGATTTCCCGTCTGGAAGCTGGTACGCGCCACAGCCCTCAGGACTTCCGGATCCTGAGGAGCCAGCCGATAGGCGACCCGCAGGTGGTGTATGCCCTCATCCAAGGCTCCGTTGCGAAGCATGGCCTCACCCCGGAGTGCAGCAGCGCGGGCCTTGCTGACCTTGGCTGCCGCATAGAGCGGACGCCCACCCAGGATTCCAGCGACGAGCAGCACCGGCAGGAGCACCGCGGCCCCGATCGACAACCGCCGTCCCCAACGCGGGCGACGCTCCGACCGGGTCCGTCGTGATTGTTGAATTTCGCTGGAGGAATCCATGCAGGGCATCCGCCCGCACCGGCGGGGGGAGTGGGATTACTTGGCGGGAGCGGCCGACTTCTTCGCGTCCTTCGCCGGGGGACACTTGCACAGCCACTCGGCCTGCTGGCATCCGGAACAGGTGGACGCATCGAACTCGATCCGGGCTGTCACGGCCTTCGCGGAAGGCCCGGCCTTGAACTGGAAAGCGAGCAGGTAGCTGTCGCCCTTGAGTGCCGGGAACACGAACTGGTCGCCGACCTTCTCGACCTTCGGCTTCTCGGGCTTGTTCCGGCTTCCGCCGGTGACGGTCAGGGTCTGCTCGGTGAGCGCCACTGGCTTGAGCGCCTTGTCGAGCACGCTCACGTGGAACTTCCCGTCCTTCAGCACGACCTCGCCGTGCAGGGTCTCGTCCTTGCTGAACTCCAGCAACCGCCCGCCGTTGGGTCCCAGTTCAACGCCGCCATGGCCGAGCGTCCGCAGCACGCCGAGGCACAGCACGGCGACCAGTGTGAGGAATGACTTCTTCATGTGTTTGTCTTGGATTGATGTTTCAAGGCGGCCTTGCGGCCAAAAGCATAAAACATCGCCGGCGTCACGCCGAGCCCGAGCAATGTCGAACTCACCAGCCCACCGACGATCACCACCGCGACCGGATGCAGGATCTCCTTGCCCGGCTCATCCGCGGCCAGCACGAGCGGCACCAGTCCGATGCCCGCGCTCAGCGCCGTCATCAGCACCGGCACCAACCGCTCCCGGGTCCCGCGCACGATCATCGACCGCGTGAACCCCTCTCCTTCGTCGTGCATGAGGTGCAGGTAATGCGAGATCAGCATGATGCTGTTCCGTGCGGAAACACCAGCGACCGCGATGAATCCCACCAGCGTCGCGATGCTGATGTTGTCGAGCATCCACCACGTCAGCACCAGCCCGCCCACCAACGCCAGCGGGATGTCGATCAGCACCTGGAACACGAAGTATCCGGCCCGGAAATGCGCGTGCAGCAGGAAGGCGATCAACACCAGCACGCCGAGGCTCAGCCACGCGATCCGCTGCGTCGCGGTCCGCTGCGCCTCGAACTCGCCTTCGAAGGTGATCCAATACCCTTCCGGCAACGCCACCCGTTCGGTCACCGCCTGCCGCAACCGCTCCACCAACACCGCCACGTCCCGCGCCGCCGGCTTGATCGCCACCACGAAGCGCCGCTGGCTGCCTTCCCGGAAGATCACGTTCGGACCCCGCGCCGACCGCACGGTCGCCACCGTCGACAAAGGCACCCTGCGCGTCTCCCCGTCGCCCAGGTGCACCTCCACGGGCAACTCCGCGATGCGCTCCGGCGAGTCCCGCCACGCTTCCGGCAACCGCAGCACCAGGTCGATCGTTCGGGATCCGTCCCGCAACGTCCCGACGGTGCGTCCGCCGACGAGCATCGACAGTTGATCGTTCAATGCACCCGGCGTGATCCCGTAGGCCGCCGCACGTTCACGGTCGGCCTCGATGCGCAACTGGGGCAGCGTCGATTGCTGGTCCAGCTTGCAATCCTCCAACCCCGGGATCGATCGCGCCACCGTCTGGATGCGCGTTCCGATCTCACGCAACCGGTCCAGGTCCGGCCCGAAGACCTTCACCGCCACCGGTGCCGACACGCCACTCAGCATGTGCCCGATGCGATCCGCCAGCGGGCCCATGACGACGCTGAACGTCCCGGGAATTGCCCGCATGCGCATGCGCACCTCCGCCAGGATTTCCGCGCGCGATCGGCCGGCCTTTCGCCCCTCGGATTCCCGGAAGTCCACGTCAAACTCGACCGTCGATACCGGCACCACGTGGTCGCCGCGTTCGGCACGCCCCAATCGTCGCCCCACCATCCCCACCTCCGGGATCGACATCAGTTCCGCCTCCGCCACGTCGGCGATCCGGTTCATCTCGTCGAGCGATGTTCCGGGTGCGGCCGTCATGGACACGAGCGCCGTCTCCTCGCGGAAGGCCGGCAGGAAATCCTTCCCCATGCTGGGGTACAGCAGGAAGGCCCCGACCACGACCAACCCGACCACACCGAGCAACACGAATGGCGCTCCCAAACCAACCCGCAACAGCGTGTGCTCCAGCGTCCACTGCAATCCACGGACGAGCCACCCGTCGCGATGGACCGCACCCGCCGATGGTGCGAGCAGCAGCGAGCACAGCACCGGGATCACCGTCAGCGAAACCACGAACGACGCCACCATGCTCACGATCGTCGCCACCGCGATGGGCGCGAAAAGCCGTCCCTCCACCCCGCTCAACCCAAGCAGCGGCAGGAAGACCAGGATGATCAGCAGCGTCGCGTACAGGATCGATCCGCGGACCTCACCCGACGCCCGCGCGATCACTTCCAACCGCGGCAATGGAACCGGTCGCGATGCGTTTTCGCGCAACCGGCGATACACGTTCTCGACGTCCACGATGGCGTCGTCGACCACCATGCCGATCGCCACCGCCAGTCCCCCGAGCGTCATGGAGTTCACCGAGACGCCCAGCCACCGGAACGTCAGCACCGTCACCGCGAACGACAGCGGCATCGCCATCAGGGTGATGAACGTCGTCCGGACGTTGAGCAGGAACAACAGCAACACCACCGCCACCATGATCGCCCCGTCGCGGATCGCCTCGCGCAGATTCCCGATGGCATGCCCGATGAAATCGGCCTGCCGGAACAGCACGACCGCCTCCATGCCCGCGGGCAACGAAGGCCGCAGTGCTGCCAGGGCCTCCTCGATCCGGGCCGTCAACGCCAGCGTGTCGAACCCCGGCGCCTTCGTGACGCTCATCACGGTTCCGCGCACCCCGTTGATGCTCCCGTCACCGCGCATTGGCTCGATGCCCCACGCCACGGTCGCCACGTCGGAGATCAGCACCGGCACGCCCTTCGACGCCGTCACGACCGTCCGTCCCAGGACTTCCAGATCCACCGTCATGGCCAGGTTCCGGACCATCGTCTCCGTGGGACCCAACTGGAGGAATCCACCCGTCGTCGTACCCGCCGCCTCGCGCGCCGCCTTCTCGACCTCTTCCAGCGTCACGCCATGCCACTGCATCCGCACGGGATCCGGTTGGATCTGCACCTGGCGGATGCCGCCACCCATGTTGAGCACCTCGGCGATTCCGGGAATTCCCTGCAACCGCGGGCGCACCACCCAGTCCGCCACGGTGCGGACGTCCGGCGGCGTCACGGCGGCGTTCGTGCTGCGCAATCCGATCAACAGGATCTCGCCCATCAGGCTCGCCTCCGGCGTCAGGAATGGAACAACGCCTTCCGGCAGCGTCCCCTGCACCGCCTGGACCTGTTCGCGTACCGCCTGACGCGCGCGTCGAAGGTCCGAGCCCCACCCGAATTCCGCGTACACCAGCGAAAGCCCAACATCCGAATTCGATCGCAACCGGGTGATGCCAGCGACACCCATCAAGGCGCGCTCGATCGGCACGGTGACGCTGGCTTCCACCTCTTCGGGTGCCAGGCCCGAGGCCTCCGTCAACACGAGGACCGTGGGTTTCGTGAGGTCCGGCAGGACCTCCACCGGCAGGTCCCGTCCCACGAAGAACGCTGCCAGCATCGCCAGCAGCGAAAGCCCGAGCACCGAGGCACGGTTTTCCAGCGCCGCCCGGATGAGCCTATTCAGCACGGCCCGCTCCCTTCCCTGCCGGCTCCGCCCCACCCCGGCGCGAGGCCAACCCGAGCAACACCAGCAGCACCGCATTCCCAATCAGCGAGAACCACGTCAACGGACTCAACCGGCCGACGAACCCAGCGCCCGCCGCGCCCGATTCCGCCACACCATGGGCGTGGCCGTGGTCCGCGTCCGACGCCGCCGGCGCCCCCGCCACCTTCTCGCTGCCGTCCTCGTTGTGCTCGTGCCCGTGCGCGGCGTCCAACGCCTCCTTCAACGACACGCTGCCCTTGCCCGCATGCGCGAGCGAATAGGCCCCGGTCGTCACCACCTTGTCCCCGGGGAACAAGCCCTCGGGCACTTCCACGAACCGATCGTTCATGCCGCCGACAACCACGGGCACCTTCACGAAGGCGTGCGGCACCGCGTCGTCCACCACGAACACGAACCGGTTCGCCCCCTCGCCCTGCACCGCCGCCTTCGGAACCGACATCAGGCCGGGGCGCGTGCGCGTGATGATATCAAATTCCACCCGCATCCCCGGCCGGAGCCAGGTGCCCTCGTTGTCGACATAACACGCCACCTCCAACGTCCCGTTGGCCGGGTCCGCCTCCGCCCCCACATGCGCCACCTCGGTTTCCCAGACTTCGCCCGGCCATCCCGGCGAGGTCATGCGCACCTTCAACCCGCGACGCAACCGACTGGCGTGGTGCTCGGGGACATGGGCCACCGCGTGCACCCGCGAAAGATCCAGGATGCCAAGCAACGCCTTGTCCGGACTGACCGGATCCCCGGGGGCCACGGCCAGGTCCACGACAAATCCGGAAATCGGCGCGGTCAGCGTGACCTGTGGCGGCGGCTCACCCGGTTGTCGGCTTTCGACAACCACCAGCGGATCACCCGCCTTCACCTCGTGATCCGGAAGCGCCAGCACGCGCACCGCGCGCCCCGGAATGCGGCTGCTCACCGACTGCCGCTTCCCGGGAAAGACCTCGATCTTCCCGAGCGCGTGCAGCGTTTCCTCGAAGGTCTGTTCCTCGGCTTCCGCCGTTTCCAAGCGGAGATTCTTCACCCCCGTTTCGTCGAGGAAGACCGTGTTCGCCAAGCGCGCTGCCTTCGCCGCGTCCATGGCCTGCAACGTTCCTTCCCCAGTCGCACACGCCGACATCAGCAGCACGACACCCAGCACCCGCATCTTCGTTGTCATCCGGAAATTCATGGTTGGTTCAATGGCAGGATCGCACCGGTTGCCGTCATCCATTGCACCCGCGCCCGTCGCAGGCTGCGTTCCGCTTCAATGCCGGCGGATTCCGCCAGCAGTCGCCGTTCCCTCGCCCGGAGCACCTCCGTCACGGTCGCCTGGCCTGTCGGCCGCAACCGTTCCAAAGCGTCTTCCACGCGGCGAGCTGACGGCAGCAACTGGGTGGTCACCCGGGAGAACACGGATTCGGCGATGCGCACCTGCGCCTCCGCTGCCGCGACCTCCGACTTGATCCGCAACTCCACCGCCTCCAGTTCACGATCGGCGCGCCCGAGCGTGGCCTTGGCTTCTTCGATGCGCCCTTCGTTTCGGTTCCACAGCGGCAACGGCACCGAGACCTGCAATCCCACGAAGCTCTCATCGCGCAAACCCGTCGGCTGATCGAGAACGCGCTGTCCCTGACCCACCACGCCGACGCCGATGTCCTGCCAGCGTTGGGCACGGGCCAAGGCCACCGAAAGCTCGGCAGACCGCCGCCGTTCCAGCGCCACCCGTTGGTCCGACCGCACCGCGGCCGCCACCGCTCCACCGGATGTCGCAGGCCCCTCCAGTGGATCCAGGTCCACACGGACAGGCTCCGACGCCGCAAGACCCAACAACGGTCGCAACCGTCCCTCCAGCGC
>JBIKWS010000179.1:0-7134 GCA_044356195.1 Cyanophyceae cyanobacterium | reverse complement strand
CCCGGACCGCCGCCCTCGCCGCCCGCGTCGGTATCGGGATCGGTATCGCCATCGGAATCGAAGTGGAGAACTCGATACCGATACCGATCCCGAACTGGCCCATATCAACACTTCCCCCATTGGGAATGCTTTCGGGGCGGGATCACGCTCCAGCCCCGGCAGGGGGCGACAGAACCTCCTCCCTCGTCCTCACCCGCAGACGGACAGGATTCCCCACGGACTATTCCCTGATCCCATGCTGGCGGGCAAAGGCCTCGGCGACTCTTCCATCGGAACCCTGTTTCTTCCGTAGGCCCTGATAGATCGTCTGCAATGCCTTGGTGCGGTCGGGACCCGGCGGGAGGGTCTGGATCCATTGCATGGCCGCCTCGGGATTGTAGGGATAGACCTTGGCGGCGTAAGCGCCGGCAACCGCTGACTTCTCAGGACTGTCGGGGGCGCTGTTGAGCCATTTGCCGGCGGCGAGGTAATCCTTCTCCGCCCACTCGGCACCGAGCTGGAAGGCGCGCTCCTTCGACACCTCACCCGGCATCCCACTGCCGGCAAGCCAGTCGAGCCATTGGCCGGTTTCGCCGACTCGCACCTTCGCCTGAATGTCCTTCGTGGCAGCGACAAGCTCATCACTGGATAGATTCGCGGATGCCATCCAATCGGCCACTTCAACGAAGGTCGCCTTTCCTTCGCTGCGCCCGAAGACCAACTCGCTCAACTTGCCCTTCACGAGTTCCCCCTGTTCCGGGGTCGAGGCGAAGTCCCTCATCGCTTCGAGCAACTCGGCTCGCTTCGGAGGGGTATCCGCATGGTAATCCAACGTCCCACCGATATACCTGGATTGAAATTCCAACGGCGCTTGGGCCAGGCACTGAAAGACGAGGGACAGGTCCTTCTTTTCAGCGCTGTAGTAGTAGACGAGGTGTTGGAATGGATCCTGCACATATCCCTCGGGCATTGCCTTGCCGCTGATCCCGAAGAGCTCAGGCGAATTACTCATCATCCTCGCCATCTCCAATGGGTACTTCGAGATGAAGACTGTCCTGACATAGAAATTGAGATCACGCCGTATCCGCAGGTTCAGGTCCGGATTCCCATTGCATTCGGCCATGAACTGTTGGATCGCGGAAGGGTTCAACCCCTCCAGGCGGCCTTTCATATCCGCCTTGAGCTTCGCGAACGCTTCACTGGATTCCCCGCCGGCAGTTCCATCTGAATCGCGAAACAGGGCAAAGTAATCCCGTGCGAGGGCTGCGACTTCCACCTTCATGCCGGGATCTTCTATGCGCCGGTCCGGGCGAGTCGTGGGAATCACGGTGGCTTTGGGTGTTCGGGTGCCCTCGTTGGCCATGGCCGCCGCTTCCGCGAGGAGTCTCGCATTGGCTTCCTTCTTCCGGGATAGCTCCTGCACCTGCCGCCAACCCAGAACGGAGGCGACAAGCAGGATGAGAGCGCACGAGACAAGGGAGCGCTTCATGGTTCAATTGAGCCTTTTCAGGAGTTCTTCACGCAGCTTGGCATCCGAGATCATCGTTGCCAGTCCTCGGGCCCTGTCCCTTGGGAAAGCCACACTGCCGTTCGCGCTCCCCTCGATCAATGGCAGCAACAGTTCGTCACCTGCACCGGAAGCGCGGTAATCCATGGCGATCTTCTCGACAAAATCCTGAGCCCCGGCAGTCATGGATCCTTCGAGGTACGTCCGCAGTGCAAATCCCATGGCTCGATCAGCAGAGGAAGGATCGATCGCTTGGAACCATTGGTGATAGCCATCGAACTTTTCACGCGAGGGGGTATTGCCTCTGTCTCTCATGGCGCGGTACTTCGCCAGCTCCGAGAACTGTTGCACCATCAGGGTGGAGCGCTCTTCAGGGGTGACCCCAAGACGGTCGAGGTTGTTCTGGACTTTCTGGGGTTCGGAATCGTTGGAGAGGCTGAAGTTGTACTCCGTCAAACTGTTGTTCCTCAGGATGCCCATGTATTCCTCCATCGGCATCGTCTTGCGAAGCAGGTCAACGAACGCCTGGCCGCTTCCTTTGGGAACCTCCCACATGTATCCCCCCAGACCGCTACGCAACTCCGGCGGAATGTTGTTCATGCGTTGCTGGGCGGCGGAGGGATCGGACGCGATCAAGGACATGATGAACGCGGACTCGAAAGGCAACAGGATGGGAGATTTTCCGCCAATACCTTTGTAGAAGACACCCGAGGCGAGTTGGTTCTCATACCAGGTCGTGGCTGCCACGGGATCTCGAGCAAGCCATTTGTCGAACGTTCCGATACGCGCCGGGGCTTTCCCCTCACTCTGGTACTTTGCAACGTATTGGCTGAACGCAAACTCGGGGTCCTTGGTTTCGAGTTCCTTCAGCATGATCCATTCGAGGTCCTCGCGAAGGGGTGCATTGACGGCGAGTGCGGTCATCTCCGCATAGGCTTTCACGAGTTCATCCGCCGTCATTTCGGAGGCCAGCTTTTCCAGCCTCTTCCATGCCGCAGTGGACCTGTAGTTCCCCTCATCATTGAGGGAGAGAACGAGTCGGCTCCAATCCCTGGAGGTGCTCACCCAGTCGGTCGAGGGCTTGATCTTCTGTTCCGGTGGCCTCTCGCCGCTCTTCGCCCGGGTGGCCATGGACTCGGCTCTGGCAGGCTCCTTCTGAAAAGCAGGTGAACTGCGGGACTCCGCGATCCTTTGCTGAAGGGAGCGATTCTCCTGCTCCATGGCGCTGTTCGAGCGACGCAAGTAGGCGAGCCATGCCGCAGCGATGACCAGCGCCACGAGTGGCGGCACGGGGTGGATGCTTTTCATGATTCGTTGTTAGCCTGCGGAGGGATCAGTCCCACCGTGCAATTCGCCAAGATCTTCGTCCCGGATGCAAAATTCTCCTCAGCGCCTCCGCTTCTCTGCGCGAGTCATTCTCGGTCATCCAACGACATGGATACGGCTTCGTCCGCGGGGCAAAATCGACAAACAGTTGGGGAACCGTCCCCGCGCCCCAACGGGGCACCCCAATCCAGCCCAGGGCATCGCCCTGGGACCGCCACACCCACGAACACCCAAGCCCTGAAAGGGCGGCCCAGTCCCCGGCTGCTGCGTTTCTTGCGGCAAGACACCTCAATGCGGCTGGGCAACCGGCAATCGATCCGAAACCAGATTTTACATTTGGTCCGACTAAATGTAACTACTGTCTTCATGATCGAGCGCCCGCTCTGGCTCCAACGAATCTTCTCGTCCTGGAACCTCGCTCCCATCGTCTGGCTCTCCGGTGTCCGCCGCGTCGGAAAATCAACCCTCGCCCGGGCCATCCCCGATGCCGACTACATCAACTGCGACCTTCCCTCCGCCCAGCAACAACTCGCGGACCCGGAGCAGTTCTACCGTTCCCTCTCCAGGCCCCGGCTGATCCTCGACGAAGTCCACCAACTCCCCGATCCCAGCCGTCTCCTCAAGATCGGGGCGGATGCCTTCCCTCACCTCCGCATCCTCGCCACCGGGTCCTCGACCCTCGCTGCGACCGGCAAGTTCCGCGACAGCCTGACCGGCCGGAAACGCAACCTCCACCTGATACCGGTCCGCCATGACGAACTGCCCGCCTTCGGCGTCACAGACCTCCAGCACCGTCTTCACCGGGGAGGACTGCCGCCCGCACTGCTGTCGCCGCATCACGACCCCGGATTCTACGCCGAATGGCTCGACTCCTACTACGCCCGGGACATCCAGGAACTCTTCCGCGTCGAGAAGCGGGGCGCATTCCTGAAGCTGGTTGAATCCGTCCTCCGCCTGAGCGGTGGCCAGATCGAGGCAACCACCCTCGCCAACCTCACCGGACTCAGCCGTCCGACCGTCCTGAACTACCTCGACGTCCTGGAAGCCACCCACGTGACACGCACCCTCCGGCCATGGTCCGGCGGCAGCCCGCGCGAACTCGTGAAACAGCCCCGGATCTATGGCTTCGATACCGGCTTCGTCGCCTTCGCCCGCGGTTGGTCCGACCTCCGCCCGGATGACCTCGGCAACCTCTGGGAACACCTCGTCCTGGAACGTCTCGGATCGGATCCCGCCGCCCCCGACCTCCACTACTGGCGCGACAAGGACGACCACGAGATCGACTTCATCCTCCCGCGCGGCCGGGGCGTGGTGGACGCGATCGAATGCAAGTGGAACTCCCGACACTTCGATCCCGACAACCTGCGCCGCTTCCGGACCCTCCATCCCAAGGGCGCGAACTTCGTGGTCTCGACGGACATCACCCAGCCTCTCCACCGCACCCTCGCCGACCTCGCCGTGACCTTCACCGGACTCGACACCCTCGCCTCACAGATCTGGTCCAAGGGCGCCTGATCCGGAGCCACCCCCTGCCTCCCGATGCTACCGGCGACACGTACCGCGGATTCCCCGATACTCGCGTCTCCCTGATTCCACACCTCCTGCGAGAAAGCCCCAGCACCAGGCCCGGAGGGCCGCCAGACAGTAGCCCAGTGCGTCAGCACTGGGTTTCGTCCCGGAAAGGGGGACCCAGCCCCGGCAGGGGGACAGAAGCCCTTCCACCAGCAGGACGGTCACCTTGGCTTGCGTGGTTACCGCGGCGGTCTTGTGCGTCCATCTTGAGCCTTGAACCTCACGTGAGCGGATTGGCCCGGGCAAAAAACGTCCCCTACGAGGATCGCGTGCGCTGCTGCTGCATCACGGACCCCAGGCCACCCTTTCTCATCCCTTCTGACCAGTAGCCGCTCGCAACGAAGAGAAGAATCGGGTCAAGTTCACAACTCGATACCGTGGTCCGGAGCTGCCGGGTCTCAGGGCTTTTGGGCCCGACGATGATTTGTCAAATGGACAGATCTGACCCCATTGCCCCCTGCCTCGTTACCTCGTCTACTACGATCGTAGAAGTCGACGTCAGGAGGCTTCGGACGGGAGATGCGAGCACCTGAAAGCCCGCCCCTCCGGAAAGCCTCCGACATTGAAAAGCTGGCGTCATCAGTCCAGCGTTCTTTGGTGATCC
The DNA here is from genome assembly GCA_044356195.1 of Cyanophyceae cyanobacterium. GTDB lineage: Bacteria > Verrucomicrobiota > Verrucomicrobiia > Limisphaerales > UBA9464 > UBA6176. The sequence continues at coordinate 2,146 of JBIKWS010000179.1, read as the reverse complement.
CTTGCCCATCCCGACCCAGGCTTTGGCTCGTCCTCCTGCCCTTCCTTCTCCTCCACAGGCTGGCGGCCCAGACACTCGCCTTCACCGACGATTTTCCCACCAACCTTCCCCCAGCGCTGAACCCGAGTGGCGTACGCCTGAGCCAATGGAGCGTCGCGACCACCCAGCCTGACGAACCCGCCCACGATGGCCGCCCCGCCTTCCGGTCCATGTGGGCCCGGTTCACCGCCCAAGACACCGGCCTTGTCCGGTTCACCATCCCGATCGACACCATCCCCGCTCCCCGTATCGCGGTTTACACCAACGATACGCTCGCCACCCTGGGCCGCCTCGCCTCCAGATCCCTCGGCGGCTTCGAGAACGAATTCCGTTTCGAGGTCGTCCCTGGCGTGACCTATAGCGTCGCCATGGATTGGATCGACCGCACCCCCACGATCCCGACGCTCACCTTCAGCAAGTTCTACGTCCGGGCGACGCCCGACCGCCCGCTCCAGCTTGGCGAGACGGTCACCCTTGAGGTCGTCTCCACCGATCCGACCCTCCAACTGGGCGCAGTGCGCCTCATCGTCCAGAGCGCCCGCTCCACGACCACCTTCAACACCATCGCCAATCCCGTCCTCGAACAGGAACCCCGTCGGTTCACCCTCACCAACCTGAACGGCGGCTACTGGCGGATCGCCGCCCGGCAGGACCTTCGCGAATCCACCGCCGCCTTCGTGATCTTCCGCCCACCCGCCGACGACATCGCCGACGCCGCGGAGCTCCCGTCCCGCCTCCTTGGCCTCGACGTCTTCCGCAACATGCCGGTCGGCAGCATCGAACCCGGTGAATACCTGCCCATCACCAACCAGTGGATCGGCATCCCCACCACGGTCTGGTGGAAGTGGACACCCACCTTCGACGGTAGTTTCTCCGTCGCCAGTTCCCCGCACGGGGTCTGGGCAGCCTATGAGGGCGACCCCCGGGCGAGCCTTCCGATCCAGGCGAGATTCCTTGGCCTGAGCTTCGATGCCATCGCCGGACGCACCTATTACCTGCAGATGGTCGTGGCCAATTCCCCGATATTCGAGACCAACCGCATCCGGTTCCGCCGTTTGGTCCCTGTCCTCGACCTCCAGCCGGCCGATGCCATCCCGGACGATTCCATCGCGGGGGGCACGCCGTCCCCCCGCGCCTTCCTGGCCCCGTCGCAGACCCTCACCGTGACCGGCATCAACCTGCATCCGGACGAGGCCTACACCGGATTCACCCTCACCGGCGGCCTCTCCCGTACCCTCTCGGGACAGACCCCCGCCGGCCTGCCCATCCATTCCGTGGAGCTCGATCCGGAAGGGTCACTCCTCGCCCTGCTCGGCACCAACCTCGCCGGGGTCGTGCTCTCCTCCCAGCCGATCTTTGTCGCCGCCCGGCCGGCCAACGACGCCGTCCAGAATGCCGCACCGTGGCCGCTGGCGCAGGCCGGCCGCGCCAACGGTCGCCTCGGAACGCCCAGCGCCGACGATCCCGTCGTGCCCGGAGCCGCGTCCGTCCGCTCACGCTGGTGGAAGTACGAGGCGACAGGGGAATCCACCGTGGTCTTCAGGGCCGATGTCACCGGGAGCAAGCCGGTCCAGAGCCTCCTGGCCGTCTTCCGCGGACAACCGGGACGCGATTCCCAGCCGATCGCCGTGACGCGGACCAACGCCCTGTCCTTGAACGTGCAGGCAGGGGTCGCAGCAGGGGATGTCCTCTTCATCCTGACGGGGTCCGACGAGGACCTCCTGCTGCAACCGCCCGTCATCCATCCCTTCCGGTGGCGCAATCCCGTCGGCTTCGCCTTCGAGTCCCTGCCATTCAACGTCCAGCTGAGCCCGGCACTGGACCCGGCCGTGACCCTCCGGAACATCTCCATCCCCGGCACCGTGGGCGGCGACCGATTCCAGCTTCCCGGACAATTCCTCCTCACCCCATCCCAGCTGGGCGTTGTCCCCATCGTGTTCACCTACCGGCTGCCCAGCGGCCAGGTGAACACCCTCGAACACCGGGTCCAGGTGCTCCGGGCCGGCGACCACTTCTCGGATGCCCGACTCCTGCCGCCCGGGGCCGGCGGACTGCTGGTGAACCTCCAACTCCTCTTTGGCGGCACGACCCGCGAACCGGGTGAACC
>JBIKWS010000178.1:0-7194 GCA_044356195.1 Cyanophyceae cyanobacterium | reverse complement strand
TCTGCATGGAGCGCCTGGCCGGGGATGATCAGGATCCACTGGTCGTTCCAGACGCTGCGGCCGATCAGCCGGGTCGAGTTGAAGGCATTGTCCTCCGAGGGATCCTCGGAGACCGAGGCCCGGAAGCTGGAGAAGCGGCGCGTCTCGCCGGGCTGGCCGGAGAGCGAATCGATCCCCGCGATCCAGTCGGGTCGACCGAGCTCGGTGGCCCCGAGCTGGTAGGGACTCGGGATCGCCTGGTCGACGACGTTCCAGGCGCGGAGCGCGAGGGTCGGGCTGTTCGGGATCGACATGTAGTCGAGGCCGGCCGGGATCAGGTAGACGCCGGGCGTGCGGGCCAGTTCCTCCAGCGGGTAGCCGTCGATGCGGATGCCCGCCGCGCGGATCTTGGTGGCGTAGAGCGTCGGGTCGTAGCTCGCGTCGCCGCCGCCGAGCGGATTGCCGAAGAAGTTCTCACCGGCGCGGACGGCAGAGCGGAAGCGCAGGACGATGCCGGGCTGCGGCGTGCCGCGCGGGGCGAAGGGGCGGCAGAACTTCCGGAACTCGGGAACATCCCAGAGATCGTCGACGCGGGCGGACTCGAGCTTGTCGACCCAGTCCTGGTCCGTGGCGCCGTCCTCGGAAGGCTTCAGGCGGGCCTGCTCGTTGCGGATCGAGAAGCTCGTCTGGTCGTACTGGAAGTTGTTGAACCCAAGCCGGCCTTCGATCGACCGGAAGGTCTCATGCAACCGGGCCATGGTGCCGGCGAGACCGGCACCCGAGAGCGGGAAGTCGTCGCCGAGTTCACCCAGGGTGCGGGCGCGGACGATCTCGTTGAGGAACGGACGACCGGAGGCGCGATCGCGGGGGTCGAAGTTCGTCTCGTAGTCGTAGGCCTTGGTGGCGAGATAGCAGTAGCGCTGCGCGAGGTCATAGAGGACCCGGTAACGTTGGATCGCCTCGTAGCGCGCCGTGCGGAAGAGGACGTCGTGGTAGCGGTTCTCCTGGGTCTCGGCCGCGAGGATCGCGTTGGCCTGCCGACGTTCCTCAATCAGGCGGATGCCTTCCTGGAGCGTGGCGCGGTACTGGTCGAACAGCCCGCGGAGCTGCTCCCGCATCGTGAAGAGCTTCATGCGGGTCACACCCTCGTTCACGAGGAGTTCCTCGATGTCGTAGAGCATGCCGCGGAGTTCGAAGGACATTTCCTGAAGGTCGATGCTCTGCTCGGCCTGGAGCGAGACCAGTTCCTTCGAGTTGTCGAGGATGTCGGCGGAGACATCCATCGACATCGCGGATCCGCGGATGATGCCGTAGACGGGATTGGCCGCGACCCTGAGAGCACCACGCGCACCGGAGGTAGCATCCACGGCGATCCCGAGCACTTTGGGGAAGCCCTCAATGATTCCGCTGACCAAATCGTTGAAGACATCCGCAGACGTGTTCAGCACCGCTGCGGTGGTGCGGAGCGCATCGATGCGCTCGTTGAGGCTCTCGATGTCATCATACAGCGTGGACTTGATGCTGAGGACATCCGACGAGATGTCGGCCCGCATCTGGAGCAGGGCGACGCGGTCGCGCAGCTGCTTGATGAGGAAGTCATAGTCCCCGACGGCGATGCCGAGGTCGGACTGGACCTGGACCATCTCGCCCACGAGGGCCTGAAGCCGGCCGGGCGCATCGCGCTGTCCCCAGTTGGCGGGAGCAACGAAGGCATAGTCCGAAGCCAGTGCGGGGAGTCGCAGATGGACCAGATCGTCCCCGAGGAGGCCGACCGCCGTGTTGCCTTCGAGGCTGATGTCGTCGAGGAAGTGGGACTCAAGATCGGCGCGGAACTCCAGCGGGACATCCGCGAGCAGGTCGTAGAACGAGACGTACTCGTCGAAGTAGGTGCCCGCGTTCGCCACCGGCACCGTGTCGGCGTTCACGTCGTTCACATCGACGTACATGAACAGGTTGTAGTCGGGGCCCTGGTAGCCGGCCGGGTAGGCCTTGCCGGCACCGATCTGACCGGTGTAGGGCGTGCCGAAGATCTCGATCAGGCGGTTGCGGTACTCGATGTCCTCGGCCGCGGCCCGGATGCGGAAGTCATCCGCGGACTGGGCGACCTGGCGGAGTTGGGCCTTCTGGATGTTGGCGTTGTCGAGGGCTCCCGACGCGTTGCGCAGGGCCTCGTAGGCGCGCTCGAAGATCTGCTCGAAGTGCGAGAGACCCTGGACGGCCTGGCGGCCGATCTGCGCGGTCGAGCCGACATCGATGTGCGTGGGATCGATGTCGAACGGCACGACGTCCGGATCGAGGCCCAGCGGGTTCAGGCCGGCATCGGATCCGTCCAGGGTGAGCTGGATGGTGCCGAGGTGCGAACTGATGGCGGTGAGCTCGGTGACGGTGGTGCGGTCGATCCGTTCGATGCCTTCGCGGGCGGTGTCGGTCTCGGGGAGGAGGGCGTTGCCGAGGATCCAGTCGAAGATGGCGGCCTGACCGGCGCGACGGCTCCACTCGGTGACGCCCCAGGCGCGGGTGGGGTTGCTGTCGGTGTATCCAAGCGTCCGGGCAGCGGGCTGCTCGGAGTAGCGGGAGCGCCAGGTCAGGTTGACGACCTCGGCTCCGGCACGGGCACGGGCCACCGCGGTACGGGCGAACTGACGTTCGTCGAGGTAATCGACCCCGATGACCACATCAAGGAGGTTGTAGTACTCACTGCGGCGCTGCCAGATGAAGCCGGGGGTGTTGATGAGGTCGTAGTGCTTCCGGATGGCGCTGAGGTAGTGGCCCCAGGCATCGCCATGGCCGTGCGGGAACAGGCGGAGCGCGTCGCTCTCGTCCACGATGCCGTCGCCAGTGACGTCCTTGATCTGGTAGTTCAGGGCGTAGGCGACCTCACCTTCACCCTTGGTGAAGTTCCAGAACAGGCGGTTGAAGACGGGGCGGCCCAGGCTTTCATCCGTACCTCGGAGCAGCGCGAGTTCCTCGTCGAGCAGCGACGCCTGCTGGTTCTCGAAGCAGAAGCGGCTGCTGGTCAGGTTGCCCACGTCGAGGGCGATCTCCGCGCGGCCGTAGCCGACCGTCGGATCCATGGAGTCATCCCAGGCTTCGTTGCCGAGGAGCGAGTAGAAGTAGGAGAGGCGGCTGGAAGCGAGCATCAGCGCCGAGAGCAGACCCGGCGACGTCACCGGCGGGGTCGATCCGATGCTCATGTCGCGGGCGCGCTGGAGGACGGTCTCGTACAGTTCGATGAGGCCGACGTTCTCGACGACGTTCTTGTCCGCGTTGAGGGCGACTGGACCGCTGAAGGGTGCGCCGAGGGTGCGGAGCAGGCTTGCCGCGGTCGCCGGGCTGTCCGAGCGGGAGAATTCGCGGACGCGGGCCTCGTAGGGATTGATGCCGTCGAGGACACGCTTCACCCAGCCCATGGCCAGCTGCGGACGGAAGTCCGGGCGGCCATCGCCGGTGAGGTCGCGGATGGAGGAATTGGCGGCACCGGCCCAGTCAGACCAGTTGGAAGGGGTACTCGCGGGAGCCTTCAGGCTGCGGTAGCGGGCGTAGAACAGGTTGTCGGCGAGCAACAGCGTGGGATTGCCGTTGAGCTCGATCTGGTTCAGGCCGGCCGTGCCGTTCGGATCGCCTACCGGGTTCCAGGGCGGGGATCCGGGGGAGACATTGCCGGGGACATCCCCGACCTTCACCGTGCCGTCTTCCTCGTGGTACCACCACGCATAGGCGACCTGGTCCACATTGCCACCAAAGTCGGCCGTGTGTCGCAGGGTGATCTTCTCGTCGAAGACATTCGGCGGAAGGATGGCCTTCAGGGCGCCGCGATACTTCAGCAGTCGGCTGACCTGGATGACGTGCATGGAAACCGGGGCATCGCCCAGGGACGGGTGATCGTTTTCGGCGAGCGTGACGTAGATCGCGGGCTTGTTGGTGTCCGCCACCAGCAACGCAGGATTGCTGACGAGGGCGAGCCCAAGGCCGAGGCTGTTGGCCTGCGCAGCGGTGCCCGCATCCGTTCCAGGCAGCAGACCGACATTCCACGCGGTACCGCCGACGTTGTTCGGGTCACGGGCGAAGCGGTAGAGGGCGGTGACGACGTTGGCCCACAGTGCATCGGCGGGCGCGAGACCGGCCAGGATCTGGCGTTCGGTTTCCGTGAGCACGTTGGGCTCCACGACATAGACCGGCGGGGGAGTGGCGGTCAGGTCGGGCGCACCGAGGGTTCGGTCATTCACGTAACCCCGGATCCCAAGAACACCCGGCGGAGCGGCTGAGTTCAGCTTGGCGAGTGGCTTGAAGAAGACGCGCTTCCGGAGGGAAGGCGGCAGCTGGGTGAAGGACCATTCATCGCCGTTGACCTCGACGTTCGCACTCGGTGTCCGAAGTGAGAGCGGGAGATTCGTGATCGAGCACGCGATCAGCCGTTCCGTGAGCGGTGCCATCACGCGGGCCGAGTAACGTTCGTCCGGGGTGTTTGCCGGAAACGGCTGCATGCCCGGGTTGAGCGAATCGAAAACGATGGAAGCCGACGCGAAGCCGAGGATGCCCGGGAGCCCGGGAGCGTCGGGATTGTCGAGGCGGTTCTCGCCGCCGGGATAGGTCAGCGTTTCGCCCGCCTTCAGCACGGCGACGTTGGTCGGCCAGCTGGTGTTGTACCGGATGGCCAGCGGCTCATGGCGAACCACAGCGTTGGTGTCGAACACGCCCCGCACCGAGAGGGTGAACGGCGTCCCGTCAAAGCGGGGCAGCCAAGGGATGCAGTCGCCGATGCTGTCCGGTACCGCGCTGCGATCCGCAGCGAACGGGTAGTAAAAGTCCGGCTGGACTGGGTAGTAGAAGAACCCGTCGAAGGCCGACCCGCCGGAGACGACCCAGCCGCCGCCCTTGTGGTCGATGTGCCAGCCACGTTGGGCGGATCCATCCCGATAGAAGGTCCCGTTGGGAATGTTCGATTCCGGAATGAACGGGATTCCCGGAACCGTGTTGACGCACGGGAAGAGGCCCACGATGAGATCCAGCGGATAGGGCGGATTGATGCGATTGCCGGCGACGGTGTTGTAGGTGAACTGGTAGTTCCGGCCCGCGCTGCCCGGGAGGCGGTCGAGGCGCGGATCGTTCACCGCGAGGTCCGTCCGCTGCACGTAGTACACCCGCATGCGATTCGTCTGTGCCTCCTTGTCGAAGTACTGCACGAGGACAAACGGATCCGAGGTGTAGTCGGCGACGCGGAACGTGGTTGAATCCAGGGCGATGTTCCATCGGCTGATGTTGAGGTCATTCCGAAGGGCAAAAACGGCGGGGATGGACTTGCCGTCGAGTGCCGCGAGGAGGGAGGGATAGACGCGGGCGTGTTCCTCGTTCGGGTTGTAACCGGCCTTGGTCGGATCGGGCTGATTGTAAACCTGCACGTTCTCGAAGCGGTCGGGATCGTACGACGGCTGCACGACGCCGTTGGTGCTGAGGCCTTCGGATCCGAGGCGGCTGGCGATGACGATGCGGTGGAGGTCGCTGTCGGCGAGGTTCGTGCCAACGGGGGGCTGGGGCCAGAAGAAGCCCGGGTAATGCATCGGCTGATAAGGCCATTCGAGGCCGTCGCGGCGCTCATACCAGACGACGATCAACGCCTGGTCGGAGGTCTCCGGAACGGACGCATGGGGAACATTGACCGGGATGATGGGCCCACGGGCATTGGCGCGATCGTAGATCAGGGGATTGTAATTCGCGTTCTCCTTCACCACGTAGCCGGTGTGCTCGATGCCCGTGTGGAGCGGGGTTCCCAGAGGTGAGCCAACCCGGACAGCGCCCCCCGCCGTGAGCAATAACCGACCGACGCCGTTCCATGCGGTCGGTGCGTCCCAAGGGCGCGTCTCGACCACGCGGACGTCGAGGATTTCCTCGTTGGGATCCCGCACGGTGCGCGTGGCGACGACGTTGGTCCGGAACAGCAGTACGGACTTGGTCGCGCGGTCGGCGGAGAAGCGTGATCCGGTTACGCCGGTACCGCCGAGGTGAAAGAGGAGGCCGTCGTAGTATCGGGCATCCGTAGCGGACGGATCGAGTTCGACGCCGGGAGTCTGGGCGATGTGGCGGTACTTGACGGTGTTCGTGTAGCGTCTCGATGCGTCGTCCTGCCATGAATCGCCGTCGAAGCCGGCGTACACGAGCGCCTTTACATCCGGCGCTGTGGTGGCGACCTGCTTCCAGGTCAGCTCGAAGATGCCCGGCCGGATGGCCACCGCGACCTTGCGGCGCTCGTCCCAGGCAAAGGTATCGGTCGTGCCGACGCCGGCGGTCGCCAACAGCTCGCGCCCCTCGGGTTTCTGGGGAAGGACCGCTGGGGCATTGTTCGGGTAGACAATGTCCGTGCCGACGGCGGCACGGATGACGATATAGGAGGAGCCGTAGTCCCAGAGGACGGAGAGGGGCCGGTTGAGGGCCGCGATGGAGCGACGCCAGTAGGCATTGCCGTCGACGGTCAGGGAGGCGAGGTGCGTCGTGAGTGGTGCTCCGCCGGGAAGCGGCGATGAACTGAACGTCGAGACCGGGAAGTAGGCCGGGTCCGCCGGGGAAGCGCCCTGCCAGCCCACGAGGCTTTTGGAGGCGGCGGTGTCGGAGGCGCGGGCCATCACTTCGAGACGGGCGCCGAAATCGAACCAGAAGCGGCCGGAGCCAGCGATCGAGGACACGACCGCACCGCCCGAGTCGAGCTGCCGTGTCAGCGGGAGGGCGAGACCAACGGTGGCGTTGTGCCCGATGAGAACTGCGGTCTGCTTGCGCCAGCTGTAGGTGATCGTCACCGGGCCCGTCATGGAGAACTGCGTCGGCGCGGGATTGGGGTTCGGAACGGCGTAGTTGAGGGTCTGCACCGCGGCACCCGTGACCGCGATGCGCGAGACATAGTACCGGAAGTCGAAGTCGGCCGGGTCCGGGACGATGCCGTTGATGGACGGGTTGACGAGGCTCCCGTCCTGGATCCAGTGGGCTCCCTCCGGAGGATTGGGCTCGCCGGGCGTGGAGGCGGCCGGCAGACCGACGGCGGCGTGGGCGCTGCTGACCGTGAGGCGATGCTGCGTGAGCCAGTTGAAGGTCAGCGTGGTATCCTGGAACAGCTCCAGCGTGTAGTTGTTCGCCGATCCGGAATTGATCTCGTCGTTGAGTGAGTAACCCGTATTGAGGTGCCGGGTCCCGCCGCTGTTGGTGCTGACCGTGGCCGGCACACTGACC
>JBIKWS010000177.1:0-7206 GCA_044356195.1 Cyanophyceae cyanobacterium | reverse complement strand
GACATAGACAAACTCCGTTGAATTGAGGAGCGCCCAGCACACGCTGGCCACGCCGCGTTCCCTGGCTGCCGTTTCAGCTGCCTGAAGTTCCGTAGCGACCGGCGGACGCCCCAGCGCCAGCCGATAGGCCGCATCCACCACCGCGGCCGGGCCAGCACCAGCTCCCGCGACACCCGCTGCACGGGTCGCCAACGCCGCCGCCTGCCGCTGGACAAAGGAACTGTTCATCAACCCCAGCGCCTGCAAGGGCGTCGTGGTCACCCCGCGGCGCGGCGTCTTCACCGACGGATCCGGGCAATCGAACGCGTCGAGCATGGGATCCTTTCCCGAGTTGATGTTCATCCGGTAGACCGTCCGCCGGTTGAACTCGGGCTCTCCCTTGTCGAACAGGTGGTAAAAGGTCGCGCCGTAATCCGAGGTGGTGAACGGGCGGAAGCTCGGTCCACCCAGCTGGAGGTTGATCTCGCCGCTGACCGACAGCATGGCGTCGCGCACCGCCTCCGCCTCCAGGCGCCGCGGCGAAAACCGCCACAGCCAGCGATTGTCCGCGTCCACACGCAAGGCCTCGGGCCGTGCCTCTGCGGATTGCCGGTAGGTGGCCGAGGTCACGATCCAACGATGGATCGACTTCACGCTCCATCCGCCGGAGACAAACTCGGAGGCCAACCAATCCAACAGCTCCGGATGCGACGGGGCGGTGCCGCTCCGCCCGAAATCACTGGGGGTCGCCACCAGTCCCTGCCCGAAATGGAAATGCCAGAGGCGGTTCACCATGACACGCGCAGGAAGGGGATTGGACGGATGGGCCAACCACTCGGCGAACTTCAACCGCCGCTGCGCCTCGGGAGCTTCCGCCGCCAGCCCCAGATCGGAGGGGATCGAACCGACCGCCCGCAGACCCGCCGGGACGGCCACGTCCCCCGGCGATTTCACATCGCCCCGCTTCAGGACACGCGTGGGCTCGGGCTGGACCCGCGTGCCGACGTAGGCCAGCGGACCGGCTTTCGTCGTGCGTTGGACCATTTCCTGCGCGGCCACCACACGCTTGCGTCGGGCCTCGCGTTCCACCCGTTCCTCGGGAGTCAGCGCGGCGATCATCTCTGCGGTGGAAACCGCCACCCCTCCCGACTGGAACGTCCGCTTCACTTCGGCCGGACTCAGCGCGCGCTCGTGCAGGGCCGCCTGTCGGACAGCACCGGTCAACCACGCCCGCGTTCCGCCTTCATGACGCCGCCCAATCACCACGCGGGCTTCGCCTGCCTTGAAGGTCTGGAGACCGGAACCCGGCTTGTATGGCTGCCCGTACGGCTCACCGTTCCGATACAACGCCACGGTGCCGTCGGAGGAATAAACCGCCGCCACATGAACCCATGCCCCGGGCGGCGCGTCCTCCGCGGGCGCCTCCACATCGCGGGTGCGGGCGAACCCCTCGCTTCCGGCCATCCACTTTCCGGCCTGTCGTTCGCCAAAGACGATCGCGTCGAACAGCCCCCCACCCTTCTTCTCCAGCGAGATCACCGCACCGCCCCCCTGCTTGAGGTCGGCAAGACGGACCCACGCCTCCAGTGTCTTCTCGCGGACATCACGCGCGAGCACCGGCGCCTCGAAGTAGGCCCCCTCGGACGGCAGTTCGAGGCCGCCCTCAACCAATCGTGCGCCGCCGTGAGACTTACCGGGAGCCGCGCCAGTTTCCTTCGCAGCGAAATTCCAAAGGAACGCAGGGGACGGTCCGGGCTCGCGGTTCTCGGTTCCGCGACCCGCAGCCACTCGCATCACCACGGCACGCTCCACATCGCTGACGGACGCCTCGGCGTCGGCAAGGACCTTGCGGGCAGTAGCCATGCGCGCCTCCCGATCCGCCTTGTCTGCGGCACTCTCGACCGAACGATCGCCATGGCGCACGCCATCGAACACCGCCTTCACCCGGTAATAATCGGCGAGCGGAATGGGATCGAACTTGTGGTCGTGGCACCGCGCGCAATTGACCGTCAGCCCAAGGAACGTCTGTCCCACCACGCTCACGAGATCTTCCATCTCCTCCTCACGGGTGATGGCACGCTGGGTCTGGTTCGCCTGCGCATTGCCCGCCTGATCCCACGGACCCGCCACCAGCAATCCCGCCGCGATGATCCCCTCCGACGTCACCGGTTCGAGGACGTCCCCCGCGATCTGCTCACGAATGAACCGGTCGTACGGCTTGTCCTCGTTGAAGCTCCGGATCACGTAATCCCGGTAGTGCCACGCGTGGTCACGGAACCGGTCATACTCAAACCCCTGGCTTTCGGTATACCGGACGACATCCAGCCAGTGACGCGCCCATCGCTCGCCATATCGCGGCGACGCCAGCAAACGTTCGACCAGCTTCTCGTAGCGATCGGGTGCCGGGTCCGCAAGGTAGGCTTCGACCTCGGCAGGACTCGGCGGCAATCCGATCAGATCGAAGTAGACGCGGCGCACCAGATCCCGTGGGGACGCCGGAGGATTCGCGGACAACCCCTGTGCCTTGAGCGCCTGCTGGACGAACGCGTCCACCGGATGCACCCCGGCCTGCACCTCCTCGCGCCGCACCGGAAGCAACGACCACCAATCGTGCGAGGACGCCTTGGCCGTGGCCACCTCGACCTTCTCTGCGACGGCACCCGTGAAGTTCGTTCCCATCGCCAGGACAACGGCCAAAAGCCATGCCACCCGGCCACGGGTCGGGAGCGATCTCACGCTCCGGTCTGGATCCTGTCCTGCGATGTGTTGACTCTTCATGGAGAACGAACCGGGGATTCCGGAAAACCCTGCCAGCTTTCGCGAAACCTTACAGCCAATCTTCCACCCCCGGAAATACCCATGTTCATGGGTAGGGATCACGCAGCGCATCTCAATACCGCTCCAATCATGGACGGGGTGGCGACGTCCTCGTCGCCGCTCCAAAGCCATTCCCGATGGCGATGAGGACATCGCCGCTCCACTCATGGACGTCACCACCACGTTCCAACCACGGGGAGGTTTCCTTTCTCCGGTCTGGGTTCTGGAATCTGGGAACTGGAAACTCCCTGCCCCCCTATCACCTCCCCACGACAAACCCCGCGTTCACCCAATCCGCGAAATCCTCGCGCGAGCCATCCCCGGCATCCATCGCCACCAACGTGACGACCGCCGCCCCTTCCGGAATCGGCACGTCAAACCGCCACGCCGACGACAACACCCGCATCACGGGACTGGCCGCTGCTTCGCGTCCGTCGATGAACACCTTGAAGATCACCGTCGGGTACTTCGCGAGGTTCGAGCCATTGCTCACCCGCACCACCTGTTCGTCCACGCCCGCCAAGGCCACGAACCGCTTCCATCCCGGCTCCACGGCATAGGCCAGCGCACACGTCGCGTGAACACCCAGACCGTTCGTCCACGCCCGGCGATCGATCCGGAGTTCGCCGCCTTGATTCGACCGATTCCGCTGCGGTTCCTTCGCCGTCCCCGAGTAGCGCGTCTGCCCTCCGTACGTGTGACCGAACCCCACGTTGCGGATGGGCTTCAGGTCTCCGATGAAGACGTCCGGCAATGGCGGCACCGCGCCCATCTTGTGGAACACGCCTTCCGAAGTACGGCACACCGCACGTCCCCCAACAAAAGCGGCCGCCCGGATCCGCCGCGTCTCCGCGATCACCAGCGGCTCCGTATAACGCGGCGACGTCGACGTCGGCTCCGAACCATCCACCGTGTACCGGATCTCCGCCTCGGGTTGGAGCGGTGCTGTCAGCGTGACGGTTACTGGTTGCTCGAAGAGATGCGGACGCATCGTCGTTCCCCACGGCGTGACGCGCACGGCATCCAGCGGGCCGTCCACCTTCCATCGCCCCACGCTGCGGAATTCCCGCTCCAGATGGATCGTGGGCGAAAGGTGCTTCTCGAAATGCTCGACCACCTGGCTCGTGTTCAGATCGGGCGTGAAGGCCCGCGACGGATCATAGCCCGGGTGCGCATCGGTCATGTCGCGCGCCAGAACGCACTTCAGGCCGGCCGCCTTCATGGCCTTCAAACCCATTGGCTTTCCCAGCAGGCAGACCTGCGTGTGGAAGCCGACATAGATCAAGTGTGTCAACCCGCGCTTCCGGCAGATGGCATACACCTCCGCCTGCGTGTCCGGCATCAGGTCGTCCGGCCCGATCTCGAGCGCCGGATGCATGCCATCCCATCCGTAGTTCACCGCGCAGCGTTCGCGCCCACAGGCGCAACCGCCGGCGTCCGGCACCGGCGGACATGTAACCTCCATGACCTGCGGCACCGGAACCCGCGGCAAGCCGAACACCGCCTCGCGCTGGGGATACCCGGCGTAGTTGTCGACGACATCGCTCGGGCAAAGCATCACCTGCATGCCCATCGCACGGGCTTCGTTCAGGGCCTGATTCAATCGCGGCACGATGGCGTCGACCCGCATCGTCGCCGTCTTGCACCAATGGAAATTCCAGACGTCCACCGCCACGACACCCACCTTCTGCGGATCCACGGTCTCACGGGTCTCGCGGATCTCACCGGTGGCTGGATCCCGCGTCTGCAATGTCAGCACCCAATCGGCGGCCGCCAGGCGGGCCGCGAACAGGATCAACGCCGCCCACCCTGCGAGGCTCGACAGTGTCGGATTCATTTGGCGGGAAGGGTTGCGATGAGTTCGCCCGCGATTCCTGGAACCAGATCCTCCTCCGGAGCGTGCGCCTCCGTGAAGATCACCAGCACCCACTTGCGCCCGTCGGGCAGATGCAGCAACGCGCAGTCATGCCGGGTCTGGCTCGTCCAACCCGCCTTCGACCAGACCTTCGTCCCCGCAGGAACGCCGGATCCGATGAATCCATGCACTTGATCCTCCGGGGTGGCCGGGGCTGCTGGATCGCGCGTGAGCAGCGCACGCATCTTGTCGCAGCGCGCGGGCGTGATGACACGGTCCAACGCGATGTCCGTCATCAGGCGTGCAGTGGCATCGGTGGTGAGGAGGTTCCGCTTCGGTTCGAAGGTCCGGATCGCCTGGACCTCACGACCGTACGGGCCCTCGCACCACGGCTTCTTGTTGCAGTTGATCCCGGTGTAACCGAGCGAGGTGAAGTACCGGTTCACCGCGTTCCGCTGGTCGTGCCACGCGCGCAATGTGTCCGGGGCCAATTCCGGTCCACTCGTCGTTCCCGTGAGCACATCGAGCACGTAGTGCGTCGCCTCGTTGTACGAGTCGACGATCATGTCGCGCATCGCCCGCTTCAGTTCATCCGACTCGTCCAGCTTTCCGTCCTCCATCCACCGGTGGGCCGCGACGAGGTAGAACAGCTTGACCACGCTGGCGGGATAGATCGGCTGGTCGCCGCGATGCGATCCCCACCGCAGCCGCGCGGGATCCGTGACATCGATGAGCGTCACCGCCACCTCCTCGGGTTTCAGGGGCTTGGGACGCGGCTTCGCGGTCCATGCGGTGACCACCTCCTGCACCCGACGATCGAGCGTCTCGTCGCGCACGCCCTCCGCCATTCCCCCGGGACCCGCCGCAAAGGACGCCGTCCCGAGCCACAACCAGCACACCCACTGCCATCGTTTCATGCGTTGACCTCCGTTGCTGCCGTTCCTTCGGTTCCTTCCATTGTTTCCGCGGTGTCCCCGGAGCCCGGCGGCTCCGGCAACTCCAGAAATCGAATGACGGTATCGCCGTGGTTCAACTGCTTGCGATCATCCCACGCGGACGGAATCTCCACCTGATCCCGACGCGCATGACCGACGATCAGGCGTCCCCCGGGAACCAGCAATGAAGGTAGGTCCGGGTCGTCGAGCAACCGTTGCGCCAGCGAGGTCGAGCGTCGCCCGACGTTCTTCTCGCCGTAGGGCGGGTCGGCGATGATGAGGTCAAACTTCCGCCCCGACGCCTTCAACTGCGGCAGTACGGCAAACACATCCTGCACGCGCAATTCAACCCGGATCCGATCCAGCGCGGAGGCTTCCAGGTTCCGTCGATAGTACCGCGCGTGACGCTCGGATTTCTCGACACTCACCAACTCAACCGCGCCGCGGCTCAACATCTCCAATCCCAGCGCGCCCGTGCCCGCGAACAGGTCCAGAACACGCGCATCCACGGGCCGCGCCCCCAGACTGTTGAAGACGGCCAGCTTCACCTTGTCCGGCATCGGCCGGACGTCAAAGCCCTCCGGCACCTGCAACAAACGGCCCTCCGCGAGCCCACCGATGATCCGCATGCCCACCACCCTGCGTCCACCCCCACCCGACGCCAACAGGTTTCTGAGTGGGGAGTTGCCAACTCCCAGATTGGAGGCCGGGTGCCCTCACCCGGCGGAGATGAACCTCAGGCAGGAATCCGGGTCTCAAGCTCCGCGGGCGATGACACGCTGAGAACAGCACGGGCGAGTTGCCAGAGTTGGCCTTCGTCCTGGATTGCTTCGATCCGTGCCCGGAACGCCTCTTTGCACGGGCCAAAGCGGGCATGAATCATCTCGAGGAGCATTTCCCGGGCTGCGGTGAGGCGCCCCTCTGCTCGCCCCTCTGCTCGCCCCTCTGCTCGCCCCTCTGCTCGCCCCTCTGCTCGCCCCTCTGCCCGCCCCTGCTCCAGCCCCGTCTCCAAGCCTTGCTCAAGACCCTTTTCCAACCCCTCATTCCAAACGATCCGCTCGTACGGGCTCCGTTCCTTGGTTTGCATGCTTGCCTCCATCTCTTTCACATCCTTCCGAAATCCTAACTCCTCTTCCTCCGGCAACGCCAGCAGCCAATGGATGGTGCGCATCACCTCGCGAACCTCCGTGTCACTCATGCCGGATTCCAGTAACCCGAAGGACACCGGCGGCCGAGTCGGGGAAGATCTGCTGCAATTCGGTATCGAGGAATACCGGGGCCACCGACCAGTCGATGACCGCTGCGAATTCGGGAAACATCACCTCCAGGCACGCCGGGAGGAATGTCTCCAGCGTCACCTTCCAGGCCGCGTCGTATCGCGTTGGGGTACTCAACAACGCATTGCTACGCCAGGAACGGTCGGAAAGTTACTGAGGGAGGTCATGTCAGCGCCGCGTGGGGGCACGCGTCCTACAACCGGAGTTTCCAGATCCCAGTCTCCAATTCCCTGTTTGAAGGCCGGGTGCCCTCACCCGGCGGAGATGAACCTCAGGCAGGAAACCGGGTCTCAAGCTCCGCGGGCGATGACACGCTCAGGACAGCACGGGCGAGTTGCCAGAG
>JBIKWS010000176.1:0-7210 GCA_044356195.1 Cyanophyceae cyanobacterium | reverse complement strand
CCTGCGCTTCCTCGACGATCGCAATGCGGATCCCCGGTTGGATGCCCTGGAGCAGGACATCCTGAAGACGGCCAACGAACTCGGCATCGGGCCGATGGGCTTCGGTGGCAAGACGACGCTGCTCGGCGTCAAGATTGGGGTCGCCAACCGGTTGCCCGCCTCCTTCTTTGTCAGCGTCAGCTACATGTGCTGGGCCTTCCGACGCCAGGGCGTCGAATTGGATTCCGGACTCGCGATCGCCCGTTGGCTCTACTGAAACACTCCGCCCCAGAACGAACTGCCATGAAAGTGCTCCAGGCTCCCTTTACCGAGGAAATGATGCGGTCGCTCCGCGTCGGCGATGAAGTCGCCATCAACGGCATCGTGTTCACCGGCCGCGATGCCGTGCACAAGTACCTCCACGAGGGCGGCGCGTTGCCCCCTGGCGTGAACCTGCGCGACGGCATCATCTATCACTGCGGACCCGTGGTGATGCAAGAACCCGATGGCGGTTGGAAGGTGACGGCGGCCGGGCCGACCACGTCGATCCGGGAGGAGCCCTACCAGGGGCAGATCATCCGGGACTTCGGCGTCCGTGGCGTGATTGGCAAGGGTGGCATGGGCGAGCGCACGCTGGATGCCTGCGGCAAATACGGATGCGTTTACCTGCACGCCATCGGCGGTGCCGCGCAGGTGCTTGCGGAATGCGTGAAGCGGGTTCGCAACGTGTACATGAAGGAAGAGTTCGGATCGCCGGAAGCCATCTGGGAGCTGGAGGTGGAGAACTTCCCGGCAGTGGTCACGATGGATTCCCACGGCGGCAGCCTGCATCGGGATGTCCTGCGCACGAGTCAGGAAGCCCTCGCTTCGCGCCTTTGATCCAGGCGCTGCCTTGACCGGGGCGGCGACGTCCTCGTCGCCTTGGGAATGGCTTTGGAACGGCGATGAGGACATCGCCACCCCGTTACGGATGGGGGCAGTGTCGAGATGCGCCCCTGCGAGGGGGGCCAACGAAGAAGGTTCTCTGATTCACAAAAGTCCGATAGGCTTCGCGGCCTTAGGTCATGGCTGAATCCCTCATTGCGGCGCGCGAGATCGTCCTGAAGCACAACACCCGGGTCCTGCTGGACCACGCCTCGCTGGCGCTCTGCACTGGCGATCGTGTGGGGTTGGTGGGACGGAATGGTTCCGGGAAATCCACCTTCCTGAAGATCCTGTTCGGCACGGTTCCGGCGGATTCCGGGGAGATCGTGAAGGCTCGGGATCTGGTCATCGGTTACCTCCCGCAGGAGTTCACCCTCGATCCCGCGCTTACCGTGGGCGAGAACGTGCGTTTGGGGGCGCAGCACGTGCTGAAGCTGATCGAGGAATTCGAGAACCTTCCCGGTCACACTTCGAGGCACGACTTTCTGGAGGACCGGATCAACCACTTCGATGGTTGGAACCTGGATCACCGGATCAAGTCGGCGATCAGTGAACTGGGATGCCCGCCGGCGGATTCCCCGGTGACGAACCTTTCCGGTGGCGAGAAGCGCCGCGTGGCCCTCGCCCGCGCCCTCGTCGCCCAGCCCGACCTCCTCATCCTCGACGAGCCCACGAACCATCTGGACACCGAGAGCATTGGATGGCTGACGGAATATCTGGGGACGTACCCCGGAGCCATGCTGGTGGTGACGCACGATCGGCACTTCCTCGACGAAGTCGCCACGGGAATCGTCGAACTGCGCAACGGTGTGTTCGAACGGTACGAGGGCGGTTACACCGATTACCTGCTGGCCCGGGCCGAGAAGCTCGCCACCGAGGAGTTGGTCGAACACAAGCGTCAGATGTTCCTCCGCAAGGAACTCGACTGGGTGCGGCGTCGGCCCAAGGCCCAGACCAGCAAGTCCAAGGTCCGGGTTGACCGATTCTACGAAGTCCAGGAACAGGGGCCGCCGCCGGAGGAAGGCGAGATGGATCTCGTCGTGCCGCCGCCGCCGCAACTCGGCAACCGCGTGGTCGAATTGGAAGACGTGGGCCTCCAATACGGCGGGCGACGACTGTTCTCCGGCATTTCGCTCCAGTTTGCGGGTGGCACGCGTGTGGGCGTGACGGGTCGGAACGGACTGGGGAAGACCTCATTGCTGCGGGTGATCCTGGGTGAAACGCCACCGACTGAGGGCGAGGTGCGCATCGGGGCGCTGACCAAGTTCAATTACGTCGACCAGAGCCGGCTGCAGCTGCGCGAGGACCGGACGGCCTTGGAGGAGTTGAGCGATGGTTCGGAATGGGTGCAGTGGGGCGAGGACAAGCTGTCGCTGCGCGGATACCTGCGTCGGTTCCTGTTCACGGATGATCGGCTGACGACGCCGGTCAAGCTGATGAGCGGTGGTGAACGGAGCCGGCTCTTGCTGGCGCGGATCCTGAAGAAGGGCGGCAACTTCCTCGTGCTCGACGAGCCGACGAACGATCTGGACCTGCCGACGTTGCGGGTGCTGGAGGAGGCGTTGGTTTCATTCCCGGGCTGCGTGCTGGTGGTGAGCCACGATCGCTACTTCCTGAATCGCGTCTGCACGAACATCGTGGCCTTCGAGGGTGAGGGCCGGGTGGTGACGAGCACGGGCAATTACGACTACTACGTCGAGAAGAAGCGTCGGGCGGCAGCCGAGGAAGCGGCCTGGGCGGCGGCGCAGAAGGCGGCTGCAAAGGCGGGAGGAAAGCCGGCCGCCAAGGCGGCACCCGCGCCGGTTGCCGCTGCGCCCGTCGCTCCGACACCCAAGGCGCGCAAGCTGAGCTTCAAGGAGCAGCGCGAGTTGGATGGCATGGAGGCCGCGATCGAGGTTGCGGAGGGCAAGGTGGCCGAAATGGAGGCCCGATTGGCCTCCCCCGAGTTCCACAAGACGATCGGGGCCAAGGCACCCCAGTTCATGGCCGAACTGGATGCCGCGCGAGCCGATGTGGCGCGCCTCTACACGCGCTGGGCGGAGCTCACCTAAGCCTGGGTGGGCTTTCAAATGGCTGGGGCACCCACTGCGGAAGTGAGTGCCCCTTGCGCAGGTCAGCGGCCGAGCCGGTAGGCCCGGATGGCATCGCCCGGATCCACGATGACGATGCTTCCGGTGTCGGTCGTCTCGATCGGCAGGTTGAGCTTTTGCCAGGTCCCGTGGACAGGATCGGTGGTCCCCTGAAGGGCGTGTTTGGCTCCGTCCGCGGTCCACGAGAGGCGGATCCGGCCGTCGGGCAGGAGTTGGATCTTCAGCTCCGGGCCGTCCGGGATCTGCTCCACCGTGACCGGGGCCAGTTGGCCTGCCGTCAGTTGAAAACGGGCGGCCTTGAGGGTGCCGGCAGCCGGTGGATTGACGGAGGCTATCATGTCGAAGCGACCACCTCGCATCGCTCCACCGGGCACGGCAGAGCCTTCGAGGGTGAATCGCCCGCCGGTCTGGACCTGGGCGACAGCGGTGTGGGCTGCCGCGCAAAGCAGGGCGAAGGCCACCACTGCGGTAGGAGAACGGTGTTTCATACCTGGATGGGTTCGGGGTTGAGCGGATCAAGGCAGGACAACCATCACGTTGAACGAATCGTTCACATCGAAATCGCCGAGTTCATCGAGGATGGATGTGTTGATGATGACCCAGCGCTTGCGATCCTCGTGCCAGCTGATCGCCAGGTCGTCGTAGGTGTAGTAACCCGTGTAGGAGGTGTAGTTGATCCGCGGGGTGACGAAGAGGATCGCGTTGGGGTTGTTGTTGCAGAGGGGGTGATCGATCACGGTGACGAAATTGCCAGCACCCGGGAGGAGATTGGCCGAGGTGCAACGGTGGATGAACACGGTGGTCGGTGTGTTGAACCCAGCGCCTGGGACACGTATGGCACCCCCATCCAGCACCAGCGCGTTGCCGCCACTCTCGGATTTCGCATAGATGGCGGTTCCAGTGGACTCAGCGCGGATGGCTTCGCCGGTGGTGCTGACCGCCTTCAGGCCGCGGGCCTTGCCTGCGCCTGTGGCGACCACGGCGGCGTTATTGGTGAAATCGCTCAGGGCACGGAAATTGCCGGCGCTTCCACTGCCGCCGGTCGTGGCCACGACGCCGTCGCCATGACCGAGGTGCAGGGCCTGCACCACCGGGAGGGCATTCGTTGACGCTCCGGAAGTGAACTTGGCCGTGATACCCATGCCGTCGTTGCGGGTCTCGATGGCGGTTTCATTGTTGCTGCGGTTGCTGATCTGGAAATAGGCGACCCCGGAGTTGGCGCTCGTGCCGTGGATGGCGAAGCCGTCCGGGCTGACATTGGAGAATCGACCGCCGTAGGTGGTGCCCGTGGTCGCCGTGGCGAATCCACGCACGGCCGTGCCCGAGCTGGAATCCGTCTGTCCGAGCACGCCGATGTTGGCTCCAGTGGTTGCCAGGGCATAGCCGGCCACGCCGCGACCAGTCGCCGAGGCATTCATGCCCTTGATCGCATCGCTGTCGCCCGTGGCTGCCAGGCTCCGTCCGAGGACGCCCGATCCGGTGCTGCTGAACCCGGCCACACCGGCGTTGGACGTGGAATCACCGAATACGCCGGCACCGCCGAGCGGTGTGAAGCCGGTGCCGAAGCTGTCGTTCTTGCCGAGCAGACCGATGGAACCGCTGCTGGTGTTATGGACGGAGAGTCCCGGGGCTCCAGAGAGCGAGCCGACCCACGCGTTGCCGAGGTGATCGTGATCACTGCGTGCCGCCGTGTTGGCATTGCCCGTCCCGGCGTACTGGATGCGCAACTCGTTTCCTTCCGTCAGCGCCAACCCGGGGCCTGCGGTATAGGTGGTGTCGTTGTCGACGCCGTCGGAGAGCGAGGCGGGGAGGTTCTGGATCGCGGACCACGGAACACTGGTCACCGTCTCGGCGACGGCCGCGCGCCGGGCGAAGTGGGCGTAAGGCGTGGCCGACAGTTGGTGGCGTGGCAGGAGTTCGGTGACATCGCCGGTTTCGTTACCCGGTCGGACACCCACGCCCAGCCAGCGTTCCTGCCCGTTGAACAGGTCCGTGCCGAAGTCGACCTGCGTGGTAAAGGTGCCATCCGTGACCTGCACATCGTTGTTCAGCACGCCGCTGTAGATGGGGACCGTGTTGGTCGCGGAATCGTAGAGGACGAACACGAAGTCATAGGTGCCATTCGCCGGCTTGCCGCCATCGTTCAGGCGGCCTTGATAGGTAAAACCTGTGCCCAGGGGAGCCGAATGCGCCTGAAGGCCGGCGAGGAAGGTGGCGATGGCCAAGGTCGAACGGAGAGTACGTTGAATCTTCATGGGATAGGATCAGCGGCCCGAAGCCGCGGCGTTTCTTGTTCGCCGTGACCGTCCCATGAACCAGCCCACGCGCGGAATCAGACCTCGGTCCAACCCCAGCCAACACCCGCATCCGTCCTCGGTCGGAGGCCAGCCCCCCCGGCTTCAGGAAGCCAAGGGATTCCAGACCTTGCGGAATCCCAACCCCTCGAAATCCCTCACATTCACCGTGGCGAACGTGGCCACTCCCTGGGAGAGCATGGTGAGTGCCGTGCGCACGTCGTAAAGCTTCCGGAACGCGAAACCCTTCGCTCGGGCGTGCTTCCAGAGGGCGTCATGCAGTGGCCGGCTCTCCACCTGGAATCCGATGAGCCGCCAACGTGGGTGGGTTCGATAGGTCTGGATGACCTCCACCGCCTCCTCCGCCGAAAGTGGATTCTTGAGGGCGGCCGGGTTACGCAGGAGTCCGTAGAACTCGGCCAGGATCAGTTCGGAGATGGCCACGTCTTCCTCGCCAGCGATGGACATCACCCACCGATGTGCCGCTGCGTGCTGGGGCGAATCCGCATTGAAGGCGTGGAACAGGATGTTCGTGTCAACGGAGAGCATTGGCAGACTTCCTTCTTGGACGGGCGAGGTCGAGTTGGGCCGAAGTCGGCTGCGCGGCTTCCTTCAGTTCAACATCGTCGAGTCCTTTCCAGCCAAGCTTGCGCGGTGTGGGTGGTTGCCATTCCGGGTTTGCCTCCGGTTCGGGCGAATAAACGCTCAGGATGTACTCGATGCCTCGCCGGGCGAGCTCAGCCATCGAGATCTCCCGTGCCTCACAGACTTTCCTCGCGCGCGCGTGGATCTCGTCAGGAAGTTGGATCTGAGTTCGTGTCATGACGACAGATTGTCAGCGCAATGCGGCGCCGTCAATGTGACGGCATAGTGCTGCCATGCTCCGGAATCAACGAAGCCGGGCCTGTCGCACCCATTGGCCGCTTCGATGGCGGCATCGGGACTAACGATTCATGGGCGAGGGTGCCGGTGTCCTAGTGTTTCTTGCATGAAGACGATGATGGATTCGTGGAAAGGTTCCCTGTCACTCCGGGCGTGGTTCGTGGCGGCAATGGTAGGGTTCGTGGGCTTGGGGGTCACGGGTTGCAATTCACGCTGAACAACGAGGGAATGCGGTTCGTGTACCGGCAATCAGGGACTGTGTGTTTGCGGCCTTCCTGCGGGTCGTCCATATCCATGGAATGAAACTGCTGGGCTGCCGTGCGACGCTGGTTCGATACGTGGCGATCGGCAGTCTTCTCTTCATGCATATGGTGATTCCAGCGCGGGCAGCCGAGGGGGTGGTGCTGCTGCACGGACTCGCCCGGACGCCGCGCAGCATGGCGCGGATCGAGCGGGAACTGACGCAGGCCGGCTACGTGGTGGTCAATCTGCCCTACCCGTCACGAAGCGCTCCGATCGAGGCGTTGTCCGAGATGGTCTTCGACAGGATCCGGGACTCAACACCCCTGGGGGACTGTGGAAAGGTCCACTTCGTGACGCACTCCATGGGTGGGATCGTGTTGCGTCAAATGCTGTCGAAGCATCGCATCGAGCGACTGGGCCGCGTGGTGATGCTGGGTCCACCCAATCAGGGGAGTGAGTTGGTGGATCGGCTTGGAAAATGGCGGTTGTTCCGCTGGATCAATGGTCCCGCCGGACAGCAGTTGGGAACAGGACCGGAGTCGCTGCCGAATCGGCTGGGTCCGGTCGACTTCGAACTCGGCGTGATCGCCGGCGACCGATCGATCAATTGGATCAACAGCGGAATGATCCCCGGTCCGGACGACGGGAAGGTCTCGGTGGAACGGACCAGCGTCGCGGGGATGAAGGATCACCTCGTGGTGCATACGACCCACCCGACGATGTTGTCCCATCGAACGGTGGTCTCTGCCGTGGGCCGGTTCTTGAAGACGGGGGCGTTCCGGCACGTGGGGGAATAGT
>JBIKWS010000175.1:0-7234 GCA_044356195.1 Cyanophyceae cyanobacterium | reverse complement strand
CGCAAGAGGATCGCGCCCACCATCGGGTTGGGACGCGTCTGGCCGAGGGCGCGTCGGGCCAAGGCCAAGGCCCGGCGCATGTGGCGGGTGTCGGTGGAGGAGAATCGGGGCAGGGCACCGTCGGCGGAGCGGGGCATGTGGGGTTACTCGAAGGCGATCTGGACGTTGTTTCCAACGAGGGTGACCGACTTGAGGGTCCGTTGGGCGGCGTCCTGGATCCGGTAGAAGCGCTGGTCGCCGACGACCGGAGCGGTGAAGCGTCGGGAAGTGGCATCGAGGACGGCGTTGGCTTCCGGTTGGAAGGCGGCTTGAAGGTTGGGAGAAGCCAAGAGCGTGGGGGTGACGGCGGCGGGCGTGCCGAAGTCCCACGTGAACGTCTGTTCGCCAAGTTCGTCGCGGATGCGGAGGGTGGCCTGGTGGGGCTGGGTCGGATCCAGCGGGGTGGTCGGGGTGTGTCCGACCGTCACGATGGAATCGAACTCGGTGACGTCATGCGTGACGGTCTGGCCATCGATGGTCAGGCGGATGGAATCGCTCTGAAGGGTGGTTTCGACCTGGGCGAGACGGACGAGGATGGAAGCGACGGGTTCGGTGGGGATTTCACCGACGGCAGGCACGGCATCCATGAAGGTGGATCGGACCTGCGCGGGCGTGCTGGCGACGTAGTTGTCGAATCGGGTGTCGACGCCGTGGGTCACGTTGATGGCGAAGACGAAGACGCCGGAGCGGCCGGAAGCATGGGTGTCGTCGGTGCCGAAGAGGGAATGGACGGGCAGTGTGCTGTTGGTGGCGGAGTAGAGGCGACCGAGGAACTGATTGCCGGTGGCGGTGAAGACCATGCGGTAGCGATGGTCGGGATTGAGGGGGTATCTGGATTCGTTGACGACGCGGGAAGCGGACTCATTGAGCACCATGTTGATCTGGTGGAAGCCGGAAACGACGTTGTAGTTGTACGTGTACCCGGTGGTGGTCCCCAGACCGAGATCCGAGGCCCGGGCGAAGACGCCGACGGACTGGGTCAGTGCCGCGTCCCAGCCGAAGATGTCGACCTCGACCTGGGCACGGTTGAAATTGGCATTGGGAAAGAGGCTGCCGATGCGGGCGGGCCCGAGGAAATCGGGGTTGGGGCTCGCGGGGGCGGTGAGGCGGTAACTGCCGTTGACGACAGCGTGGGTTCCACCGGCACCGAAGGGAGCGAGCGGGGTGTAACGGGTCCAACCCGTGTCGTTGCCGTCGTTGAAGTCGTCGGATTGCGCGAGCGCCGGGGAGACGAGGATGGCCTGGGCGACGCAGAGGGCGGCGAGGAAGCCGGCACGGGAGGGGGTGTGGTGCGGATTCATGAGCGGGGTGGATTGACCGAGATGTGTCGGGAACCATGGCGGCAGGTAGGCTTATCTGCAATTCCCGAGGGGGCGTGGGAGGAACTGGAAACTTGCCCTTGGGCTGGGGGGGCACTAGACCATGGGTTGGCACCCGGGGGCGGCGAGCGCGTCCGGAAGCCAGGATTCAACTTTTCAGTAAACCATGCCGTATACCACGTGTTCTGTGCCCGCAGGCGAGAAGATCACCATCGCCGGCGGCAAGCTTCAGGTTCCCGCCAACCCCATCCTTCCGTTCATCCGTGGTGACGGCACCGGACCCGACATCTGGGCCGCCAGCGAGCGGGTGTTCGATGCTGCCGTGGCCAAGGCCTACGGTGGATCCCGCAAGGTTTCCTGGATGGAGGTCTTCGCCGGTGAGGAGTCGTTCAAGCGTTTCAACAACTGGCTGCCGGACGACACGGTCGACGCGTTCAAGGAATTCCTCGTCGGCATCAAGGGACCGCTGACCACGCCCGTGGGCGGTGGCATCCGGTCGCTGAACGTCGCGCTGCGGCAGATGCTGGACCTCTACGTCTGCCTGCGGCCGGTGCAGTACTTCACCGGGGTTCCCAGCCCGGTGAAGCGGCCCGAGAAGGTCGACATGGTCATCTTCCGCGAGAACACCGAGGACATCTACGCGGGCATCGAGTTCGCGGCGGGAACGCCCGAAGCGCAAAAGGTGCTGGATTTCATCGCCCAGGAGTTCCCGAAGGACTTCAACAAGATCCGGTTTGGGACGGCGGCGAAGGCGGAAGACTTCTGGAAGAGCGCGGGCATCGAGGGTGTGGACAGCTCGGTGAAGGTGGGCGTCGGCATCAAGCCGGTGAGCTGGTCCGGGACCACGCGTCTGGTGCATTCAGCGATCGACTACGCGCTCCGCAACGGCCGCAAGTCCGTCACGCTCGTGCACAAGGGCAACATCATGAAGTACACGGAAGGGGCTTTCCGTGACTGGGGTTACGCCGTGGCGACCGAGAACTTCGGCAGCAAGGTGTACACCTGGGCCCAGTGGGAGAAGACCAAGAAGGCGCAGGGCGAGGAGGCCGCCAACGCCGAGCAGAAGGCTGCCCTCGCCGGCGGCGCGGTCCTCGTGAAGGACTCGATCGCCGACATCGCGTTGCAGCAGGTGCTCACGCGGCCCGAGGATTTCGACGTGATCGCCACCTTGAACCTCAACGGCGATTACCTCTCGGACGCCTTGGCGGCTCAGGTGGGCGGCATCGGCATCGCGCCGGGCGGCAACATCAACTACGTCACCGGTCACGCGATCTTCGAGGCGACCCACGGCACCGCGCCGAAGTACGCCAACAAGGACATGGTGAATCCGGGCTCGGTGATCCTGTCGGGTGAAATGATGTTCCGGCATCTGGGCTGGATCGAGGTGGCGGACCTGATCCTGAAGGGCCTCAACGGCGCGATCGGCAGCAAGCGCGTGACGTATGACTTCGCGCGTTTGATGGACGGTGGCACGCAGATCAAGTGCTCCGAGTTCGGCGACAACATCATCGCCCACATGTAAGCGGCGCTGGTTCCTCGGAACGAAGAAGGCCGGGCACGTCCTCCAGACGCGCCCGGCCTTGTTGTTTGCGGAATGCGCTCTCAGCGCGACCGGAGCCGACAGGGGTGTCGTGCTCGTGCCCCGAAGGGGCAACCGGAACAGGGTGGGCGGGTCACCGTTCGCCCCGTTGGGGCGAGGTGTCGTGGGGTGGGGTGACCCAGGGTTCCGCTCCGCTCCACCCTGGGCTTTCTCCGTGCGCCGCGTTGCGGCGAGGGCGGGCGTGGGATGCACGTCCGGGGGATGTGTGCCCTACATCCCCGACCATGGACTCCAGTCGCCGGAGCCCGCCGTGACCGCAATCATCCAGAACGTGACAAGCGGGCTCAGGCTTCCCGCTTTGGCAGAATGGAACTGTTGCGGCGAGGGAGAAGAGTCTTGCGCACGGTCAGCCGGGACTTGGAAGCGGAGTTCCGTGTGCGCTCGTTTCAGACTGGATCTGTCGTGGAGATCACGGGGGCAACGACGTCAGAGGACTCCGTGAACCGGTTAGGAAATTGGCGAGAGGCGAGGGGAAGAAAACTCGAAGGACAGCTTCGGCGAAGGTTGCCGAAGGTTGGCTCCAGAGGTAGGGCTCGAACCTACAACCACACGGTTAACAGCCGCGTGCTCTACCATTGAGCTACTCTGGATCCGTAACGGGCGCGCAAATTAGTGTGGGACCTTCCAATGCGTCAAACCGTTTTCCCAAGATTTTTGAACGGACGTTATTTAGGGAGTGCCCATCCCGACATCGCCCCCTCGCGGATGGTTTCGGATTGGCGAACGCCTCATTGCCCGGAGAAGCGTTCTGGAAATGTGACGAGGACGTCGCCACCCCGTTTGTTCGGAGCTGTTGCCGGATTCGCCTGTTTCGGGATTTCGGGCGGAGGTCCGGTCAGGCAGGGTGCGGCCATAGGAGACCATGGTGATGTTGCGACGATGTGGATTTGCCCTGTGGATGGCGTGGGTGGTGGCGCTATGCATGCACGCTGCCGTGCTGGAGTTGCCCGTGCGGCGCACTGACGGGTGGATCACGTTCCGTGGGGACGGAGCCACCAATCAGGTCCACACGCTGGAACGTTCCACCAACCTCACCGAATGGGCCACTGCCGCGGTGTTGCACCACGCCGACTGGGCGTTCACCGACACCGGCGCGGGGGAACTGCGCGATCAGGGGTTCCTGCGGCTCCGTTCGCGGGCGATCGGGAGTGCCGATGACGGGCGCAACCACCTGCGGCTTCCGCTCGATCCGTTCACGAATGCCGATCCGGATCCGTTCTCGTTCACGCCGGCGATCCGGTGGGTGAAGTTCGCGATCGTGCTGTCGGAGCCGGACCGCGTGTGGTTCCAGGACAGCCGGCGGCGGATGTTCCATCATGACTGGGCTCAGTTGCGTGTGCCGGTGTTCAAGGGCACGACGCGGGCGCAGTTCGACGCGATGACCCTGAACGCTTCGAATCGTGTGGCCATCCTGGGCGCGGTGCTCGTGCCTCCGGGAACCTCGACGCCTGAGTACGGGATCCAATTGGTGGGGCGCGATCCATTCGATCGGGAAGAACTCGTCTCCATCCTGCGTCGTGTGATGGCGGCGGTGCAGGCTCCGCCGGGGTGGCAGGCGTTCTATGTCCCGACGGCGGAGCAGTCGGCGATGGTGGCCCGGGAACGCGCATGGCTCGAAGGGCAGGGCGTGGCGGTCACGGGTGCGGAGCGATGGCAGCAGGGCGATGCGGTTTACAGTCCGGGTTGGGCGGTGGGCCGGTTGGTCTCGCTGCCATCGACGGGTATTGCGGCGGCGTATGCGTCCGGTGCGTTGCGTCCGTCCGACATCCTTCTGACGGACGTCGTCCCCGCAGAGGTGCCGTTCGTGGCGGGCATCGTGACGCTCACTCCGGCGACCCCGAATTCCCACGTCGCGATCCTCGCGCGGACGTATGGCGTGCCGTTCGGTTGGCCATCGGACGCTGGGTTGCGTGCGGTGTTGCCGGGGTGGTCGGGTCGCGAGGTGGCGGTGCGGGCGGAAGACTGGCGCGGCCGCGTGGAGGTGGTGGATCTGACCGGGGAGGTGGATGCGTCGTTGCGGGATGCGATCGCGGCGCGCAAGAGCGTGAAGCCGCTCCAGATCACGCCGAAGGCGCGGTTGGGTGCCTACTCGACGAACACGACGAACCTCAAGCCTGCCGATGTGAAGTGGGTGGGCGGGAAGGCGGCGAACTTCGGCGTCTTGCGTCGGGTGTTGCCCACGAATTCGCCGGTCGCCATCGCGCTGACCTTTGACCTCTGGGACGACTTCATGGACCAGCCTGTCGCCGGGGGGCGGACGTTGCGGGAAGAGATCGCCCAGCGGGTTGGCGCGATCACGTATCCGCCCGCGGACGTGGCCGCCGTGACAACACAATTGGCGGCGGTGCGCGACCTGATCCGCAGGACGGCGCGGTTCAGTCCGACGCAGCAGGCGGCCATCGTGGCCTTGCTTCAGGCGAGTGGAGTTCCAACAGACCGGAAGATCCGATTCCGGAGTTCGACCAACGTGGAGGACACGGAACAGTTCACGGGCGCGGGATTGTACGACAGCTACAGCGGTTGCCTGACGGACGATCTCGATGGCGACACCGCGGGGCCGTCCGCGTGCGATCCCCTGGAGCGTGAGGAGCGCGGTGTGTTCCGCGCGATCCAGCGGGTGTACGCGAGTTTCTACAATGACAACGCGTTCCTCGAACGTCGGCGATTGGGCGTCGATGAATCGAAGGTCGGCATGGCCGTGCTGGTCCATGAATCGTTTCCCGATTCCGACGAACTGGCCAACGGTGTGACCACGTTGAACTGGAACGCCGGCTTCGGAGGCTCCCCCTCGTCCGACTGGCGGATGGTGACGCAGGTCGGGGCGGAATCCGTGACCAACCCGGACAGCACCGCACGTCCCGAGGTCGTGGAGGGATATCGGTTCGGGACGTCCTATTCGTTGGCGTTGCGGGAAGGTTCCTCACGCGTGCCCCTGGGAGCGACGATCCTGAAGTGGGAGTCGGAGTACGACACGTTCGGACGCCTGTTCAATCGCGTGGCCGATGCCTACGCGCCGTTGTCGGGCGGGAAGACGTCATTCGCGTTGGATTTCGAGTTCAAGAAGTCGCAGGCGCGCGGGTGGCAGGTGAAGCAGGTGCGGCCGTTGCCGAAGGCGGCGACGGGCGGAAGCGTGACGCCCATCCTGCTCAACGCGCCGGTCGACCTGTGCGTCGCGCAGGCGGAATTCGGGAATGTGTTCGCGATGCACCGGATGAAGGCCCGGTGGTCGGTGTCATTGCATTCGACGGTGCTCAACGGAGCACGGCTCCAGAACACGCTGTTGCGGTCGGCGGAGGTGGTGGAGGACCGGCCGATGGATCCCGTGCGCTGGACGAATGGACCCGCTTCGTGGCCTGGAATGGGATTCCGTCGGACGGCCGATGGAACGCATGACTGGTTCGAGATCGGAACTGGTGCGACGCGCCGGCGGTGGACGCTGGAGATGGTCGTGCCCACGACGATGACCGCGAGCCAGATTCCGGTGTTGTTCACCGGGGAACTGACCTTCCGCGCCATCGCCGATTACGGCACGCCCCAGCCCATCGTCGATTGGAACGGCGAGGGAACGACCACGGAGGATGTCGTCCACCTGGTGCCGTGCCCGGTCGTCACCCCGGAGAGTCTCTTGCAGGAACGCCGGATGGGCATGGGCCTCGGTGCGATGGTCGTCGCGCGCTTCTACTGGCCGGATCCGCCGCGTGGGGTGGTCGCGGGTTATACCGCACCGTGCATCGGG
The DNA here is from genome assembly GCA_044356195.1 of Cyanophyceae cyanobacterium. Taxonomy (GTDB): domain Bacteria; phylum Verrucomicrobiota; class Verrucomicrobiia; order Limisphaerales; family UBA9464; genus UBA6176. The sequence goes on along the minus strand of JBIKWS010000175.1, from coordinate 540 downwards.
TGGGTTGGGACCACGATCACCGGTCTCACGACGGAACCATTGGAACTGCGCGCCGACGCGGCGCAGACGTACCACCCGTTCCATCACAACTTCTCCGAGGAATATCTCTTCGAGCCCGCGGCGGATCCGGCGGTGAACGCCACCCAGCGGGCCGAACTCGCCGCACGCAACATCCGGATGATCCACCTCGACTGGAACCATCAGAGCGCCGAGGTGCGCGTCATCGGCCTGGACGGAAAGCTGCGACGCGGGTTGTAACCCTTGAGTGCGTGGGATGGAGCAGTCGATTTGCAATCGGACGTCGCATATGCGACGTGCGGATGCAAATGAACCGTGTGCTGGCAGGGATTGGGGGAAGGGAGGCTTGTGGTCCTGCGGATTCGGCTACCGGCGTGGACCGGCGGCCATTCCGGAGGGCATTCCCGGGACCGGGATCCGCACCGGGCTTTCCTTCAGCCGCGATCCCGTGACGCGGTAAACGCGGAGTTCGCGGTCGGGATGACATTGCACCACCACATGTCGGCCATCCGGGGTGAAGAC
>JBIKWS010000174.1:0-7250 GCA_044356195.1 Cyanophyceae cyanobacterium | reverse complement strand
TCCGTCCAACCCTGTCGCACCCTAGGAACACCCGAGGCACGGAGGGAAGCCCGAATCCGGGCTCGAGGGGCGCTTCTCGCGACTGCCCCGCACGGAACGGGGTGGCGACGTCCTCGTCGCCGTTCCAAAGCCTTTCCCAGGGCGATGAGGACATCGCCGCCCCGAAACCATTCCCAAAGGGGGCAGCATCAGGATGCGCCGCCGCAGGCCGACCGTCTTTCCGGTTTACATCAGTCGGGACGCTGTAACCTTGGCGGGCACCGTGCTGTAGAAGGAAGGCAGGGTTCGGAAGAATCGTCCGGGGGTTGCCCCGTGGTTGTCCCTCCCCCTGTGCTTCAGTGCACGTGTGCAAAAAACGAATCTCATCGCTCCTGCCATGGCCGAGAAAACCGCCGAGAAGCCTGCCGACAAGTCCATCGACAAGGTCGAAAAGACGGACAAGTCCGAGAAGACCGAAAAGACCGAGAAGGCCGTGAAGGCGGTCGAAGTGCGTGACGCCAAGCCGGCGTTGAGCCCGGAGGCGGCGAAGTTGGCCGCCCAGAAGTCCCGGGACCTCGAGTCCGCCATCAGCACGATCACCAAGTCCTACGGCGACGGTGCCATCATGCGCCTGGGAGCCCAGGTGATCCGGCCGATCGAGGTGATCCCGACCGGTTCGCTGGCGGTGGACATCGCACTGGGAGTCGGCGGCGTGCCGCGGGGTCGGATCGTGGAGATTTACGGGCCGGAGTCGTCCGGCAAGACGACCTTGATGCTGCACATCATTGCGAATGCGCAGAGGGCAGGCGGCAATGCGGCCTTCATCGATGCCGAGCATGCACTGGATCCGGCGTATGCGCGGCGCCTGGGCGTGGACCTGGACAACCTGCTGGTGTCGCAACCGGATTCCGGTGAGGAAGCACTCTCGATCTGCGAAACCCTGGCGCGATCGAACGCCATCGATCTGATCGTGGTGGACTCGGTGGCGGCACTCGTGCCGAAGGCGGAACTCGAGGGCGAAATGGGCATGGCCACGATGGGCATGCAGGCGCGGTTGATGTCCCAGGCGTTGCGGAAGCTCACGGCGATCCTCAACAAGGCCAAGACCACCTGCATCTTCACCAACCAGATCCGCGAGAAGGTCGGCGTGATGTTCGGCAATCCCGAGACCACCCCCGGCGGCAAGGCCCTGAAGTTCTACGCCTCCGTCCGCATCGACATCCGCCGCAAGGACGCCATCAAGGACAGCGCCGGCACCGCCATCGGCAATCATGTGAAGGTCAAGATGGTGAAGAACAAGGTGGCTCCTCCGTTCGCCGAGGCCGAGTTCGACATCCTCTTCAACCACGGCATCGACAAGGAGGGCAGCATCATCGATTGCGGCCTCGAACACGGGATCCTCGACAAGAAGGGTTCCTGGATCCAGTACGCCGGCGAACTGATCGGCCAGGGCAAGGAAGCAGCGCGCAAGACGCTCATCGACAAGCCCGACCTCTCGAAGAAGATCAAGGATGCGGTCGTGGCCAAGCGCGCTGCCGAAGTCGCCGCCACCAACGCTCCCATCGTTCCCGGCACCGCCAGCGCCCCGGCCGCGACCAAGGGTTGAGCGCCCGGGCTCCCGGACGTCAGGGAAGGATCTCGGCCAGCATCGGCGCCGGATCCTTCCGGAAGCTGAAGCCCAGCGAGGCCTGGATTGGGTATCCGCAGATGCAGGAGGCGCTGGCCTCCGGGATCAGCACGCCGCCTTCGGCCGGCAGGATGTTCAGCCAGCAACCCGGGCGCGTCGGCGCGAGCCGGGTGAAGGATCCATCCTCGAAACGGAAGAAGGTGGGATTGTCCGCACGGAACAGCAGTCCGTCGTCCGAACCCGTCATCCCGCCACAGGCGTGTCCCGGGCGTTTCAGGATCCAATCCGCGCCCGCCCCTTTCGGTATCCACCGGGCACCGGTGGCGATGTCGAACAGGTCGCTTTCAAAGGAAACCCGCCCGCCCAGCACGACCGGACGCTTCACCTGCTGGCCATGGAACAGGTCGTGGACCGGATTGATTCCGGAGGTCTTCCAACGCTCGGTGCCGTCGGCTGTGTCCCAGCACCGGATATGGTAGGCGGCCTGTGGACCGGCACTCCGCGCGCAGGACAGGATGAGCCGGTTGCCCGTCACCGAGAGCCCCAGGATGTCCTCGGCCTCGGGCCATTGTAGCGGACGTTCCCACAGGCGTTTTCCGGAGGCGGCATCGATGCAGACCACCGCCGCTTCTTCCAGGATCGCCGCGCAGGTCAACCGTCCGGTGCGGTCGGCACGGGCCTTGGCCCCCCGCGCTTCCACGGCGAAAAGCCGGTCTCCGGAGGCACAAAGCGTCGCATTCACCCACGCACCTTCCGTCGCCACCACCCATCGGGCCGTCCCGTCGTCTTCGTTGAGTGCGAACAGGGTTCGCGAACAGACCAGCGGCCGGCCGGAACGGTAATCCAGATCGACCAGATCGTACTCCTTGCGCGTGCGGGCCGCCGTGGGCCGCATGGAACTGCCAAGGATCCGACCGCCCTCCCGGGCGACCCAACCCCAGTGATCGTCGGCGTGGACCCGTGCCGGCGCAGGCATCCGACGGGCCACCGTCCCGCGGCGGGCGTCGATTTCCCACAGGTCGGTGTTCACTGCGGCCCAGACGCGGGAGCCGGACTCGTTCAGCACCACGTATCCGGCGTCGTACGGCATCGCGTACCGCATCGATTCGGGGAGTTCGATCTGCCACCGGACGGTTCCGTTGCGGGCGTCGGTTCCGATGAGGCCGTTTTCGGCGATGGTGACGATCAACCCGCCCGAAACCAGCGGTGCATGGCCGCGCGTGTGGCGATCCGGGATGCGCTCCGGGCCGTGGCCGCCGAACCATTGAAGCCGGGGAGCGCCCTGGAGCGATTGCGCGGTGGCACACGTGTTGGCGGCATTCCCGTATTGGTGGGTCCAGCGGCCGGTGCCAGCCGCAGGAGATCCCGGGATCGACTGATCCCGGAGCACGATCACGCCGGACGGTGCCGGGCACGCGATCCGTTCCGCTTCCGCCGCGGAGAGCGTGGAACTCACCACGCCATTGAAGAGGTGATCGGCAACGGGAACGGTCTCCCCTTTCCCCAGTCCGACCACGGCCGCGCGGGATCCCAGCCACCCGCGGACGTGCAGATGCCGGCGGGCGTCGTCGACGGCGTTTGCGGGGACGGCGATCACCCAATGAAGCTCAGACTGGGCCAGCAGCGCCGGAAGCGTGGCATCGTCCGCGACTGGACCCGACGGCTGGTAGAGTCCCCAACCGCGGGGCGACGGAAGCTGGCTGAGGGCGATGGCGAGCGTGTTGCCGAGGGGTTCGATGGGGGGCGCAGCGGGGGTCGCTTCCGAGGGTTGGGCGGCGGCGCGCGCAATGGTTTCGCGCGCAACGAAGGTCGTGATCCGGCCGCTGGTGGTCGAGATCGCCAGGGTTTGTGCGTCGGCCGCGAGGGCAGCAACCGGGGCGTCGACGGTGAGGATGGGACCGGGTTCGCCGGTTTCGGCATGGAGGACCTGCACCGTGTTGCTGACCCCGAGGAAGACGTTGGAACCCGCGACGATCAACGCCCCGGCACCCGGCACGGTCCGCTTCCATCGGGTCGCTTCCACCAGATTCCCCTTTGAACGACGGAGGCGTTCGCGGTCCAGGGCCAGGATTTCGCGCTCGTTCACGAGGTAACTGGTGGTCGCCGTCACCGCGAGATGGCGGCCCGGATACGAAATGATCTTCCCCGCGGGCTTCGTGCCGGGTGCCGGGGTTGCGGTGGAACCGGACGCAATCGCACCCGTGGCTCCGGGACCCGCGAAGGTTTCGTCCCCCGAAACGACGGCCAGGGTTCCCGTCGCCGAGCCCAGCTCCCTTCGAAAGGTTCCATCCTTCCGGGAGTACACACGCGGGGTCGCCCGACCATTGGGAACGATCAGGTCGGGACCCGCCTCCACCAGATAGCCCTGCGGTGAGACATTGCCGAGCAGCCGACGCCACCGCACCGCGCCATCCGCCAGGTCCAAGGCCACCAGATACGTGCCTTCCAGCGGGAACAATCCCGCCGTGGCGTAGACCTGTCCGTCAGACACCAGCAGTCCCGAGCGCACCGGATGCGGGCTGATCAGGCGGCCATTGCCGCTGATCCACGGTTGTTCTGGCCCGACGCGCACGGCCCAGAGTTGCACGCCGTCCGCCAGCCGGAGCGCGCGGATCCATCCGTCGTCGGCCCCTACCACGACGCGGTCCCCGGAAACGACGGGCGCGTACCGGATCGGTCCGCCGCAAAGGTGGGTCCAGCGGGTTCGGCCGGTGAGGCGGTCGACGCACCGCACCTCGTCACGGGTCGTGGCAAAGAGGAGGGAATCGCCAGCAAGGATGGGGTGCGGGGCCAGGTCGTCCGCGGCGCGGGAAACGAAGGGTTGGTCGATCTTCTGCCACAGGCTGCCCCGCGCCTCGCCGGCCCACGCGGGCGCTGGCTTCCCTGATTCCACCGACCACGCGGCGACGAGCGCTTCGGTCGGCGGGCCGGCGTCCACAGCAGCCGTCCGACCATTGTTGCCGCGCGCGGCCGTCCAGTCGGCTTGCACGGCTCCCGCGATGGCAAACCCCATCAGTGCCTGCGCAAGGCTTCGCAACGTGCGGTGGGCGGAGGAGCGGGAGGTCATGGTGGGTCAGTAGATGAATTCCTCCGCGATTTCCCACCAGCCATCGACCATCTCGACGGAGGCATCGAGATCGGCAAGCCGCGCCTCGAATTCGTCCATGGCCTTGCGGCCGGAGAGCGTCAGGGAAATCTCGAGGAGGTTGCCGGCGTACAGCAGGAACCGTTCGAAGTCCGGCGCCAGCAACGCCGGGGGTTCGTCCGCATCGAACAGGTGAAAGGACAGGACCGTACCCTCGGGGAGTTGGGAACCGCGGCAGGCCACGACCACCCGTTCACTGTCGCTGACCCCGACCTGCATCAAGCCTTCCTCGGACAGTCGGGCCTGCGCGGGATTGTCGGCGGAATTGGCCCGGCTCAGGGCTTCGATCAACGAACCGCGCGAGGACATCGGGCTCAGCGAAAACCCCGCGATCCGGACCCCCAGCAGGCGGAACTGGCGCGCGCAACGCAGGTACGATTCGGGAAGCATCGGGAGGTTCTGGGCCAGCGTGGCGGCTTCGGCGTCCGAGAGTCCCGGGCCCGACAGGACGCATTCCGTCCCGAAGGCGGGTTCCTCACGGGCCAGGCGGCGGGTGAAGGCTTCCAGTTCAGCAAGAGTTCCGATCACAAAGGAAGGCTAGCGGGCCACCGGCTCGAACCAAGGCGAATCCCCCGCTCGACACCCCGCCCCGGCTCTGGCTTCCTCGACAGGATTTATTGCGGACGCATGAACGCTGAATTGCTGACACGGGCCAAGACGCTGGGTTTCTCCGATCGCCAGATCGCGCACCTCACCAAGACCACCGAGGACGCGGTCCGCGCGCGCCGCAAGGAGATGGGCCTCGTGCCGAGCTATCGGCTCGTGGACACCTGCGCCGCCGAGTTCGAGGCCTACACGCCGTATTACTATTCCACCTACGATCGCGGAGATGACGAGGTCCGCGTCTCCTCCAACCGCAAGGTGATGATCCTCGGCGGCGGCCCGAACCGCATCGGCCAGGGCATCGAGTTCGATTACTGCTGCGTGCACGCCGCCTTCGCCCTCAAGGAGGACGGGTTCGAGACGCTGATGGTGAACTCCAACCCGGAGACGGTCTCCACCGACTACGACACCAGCGACCAGCTGTTCTTCGAACCGCTGACCCTCGAGGACGTGCTCCACATCTACGAGCGCGAGAAGTGCTGGGGAGCCATCGCCCAGTTCGGCGGCCAGACCCCCCTCAACCTCGCCCTCGCCCTCAAGAAGAACGGGGTCAACATCATCGGAACCTCCCCCGAAAGCATCGAGATCGCCGAGGACCGCAAGCTGTTCGCCGCGATGCTCGACCGCCTGGGCATCCCGCAGCCCCAGAATGGATTGGCCACCAACGAGTCCGAGGCCCTCGCCATCGCCCGCCGCATTGGATATCCGGTTCTCGTCCGTCCCTCCTTCGTCCTCGGCGGTCGCGCCATGCAGATCGTCTACTCGGACGGCGAATTGCAGCACTACATGCGCGTGGCCGTGGAGGCCTCGCCCGAGCGCCCCGTGCTGGTCGACAAGTTCCTGGAAGACGCCACCGAGGTGGACGTCGACTGCATCACCGACGTCGGCCAGTTTGCCGACCCCAAGGACGGGACGATCGTCATCGGTGGCATGTTGGAGCACATCGAGTTCGCCGGCGTGCACTCCGGCGATGCCGCCATGGTCCTGCCGCCGCACACGCTTTCGAAGGACGTTATCGATACCATCCGGAAGTACACCCACGCCATGGCCACCGAGCTCAAGGTCATCGGCCTCATGAACGTGCAGTACGCCGTCAAGGGCGACGTGGTCTACGTCCTCGAAGTCAACCCACGCGCTTCCCGGACCGTTCCCTTCGTGTCGAAGGCCATCGGACGCCCCCTGGCCAAGCTGGCGGCGAAGGTCATGGCCGGAAAGACCCTCAAGGAACTCGGGTTCACCGCGGAAATCTGGCCCCCCTACTGGGCGGTCAAGGAGTCCGTCTTCCCGTTCAACAAGTTCCCCGGTCAGGACATCATCCTTTCCCCCGAGATGCGTTCCACCGGCGAGGTCATGGGCCTCGATCACGACCTCGGCGTCGCCTACGCCAAGGCCCAGATGGCCGCCAACTCGCCCTTGCCCCTCAAGGGCCGCGTCTTCATCTCGGTCGGCGATGCCCACAAGCCCTACGTCGCCGAGGTCGCCCGCCAGTATGTCGAACTGGGCTTCGAATTGGTCGCCACCAACGGTACCGCCTCCATCCTGGAGGCTGCCGGCTTCAAGGTGCAGCGCATCCTCAAGATCGGCGAGGGCCGTCCCACCGCCGTCGACCTCCTCAAGAACAAGGAGCTCCAGCTGGTCATCAACACCCCCAGCGGCTCCGCTCCCCGGGCCGACGAAGTCCGCATCCGGACGACCGCCGTCATGACCGGCACCCCGATCATGACCACCCTCAGCGGTGCCCGCGCCGCCGCCATGGGCATCGCCGCCTTGCAGAAGTCCGGTTACACGGTCCGCACGGTCCAGGAATACCACTGATTCGCTGACCAACCGCCGCCCGCCGGCCCCGCGGTCGACCCTCTGGTCGACCTCGACAACCCCGGGCATCCTCCATCTACC
>JBIKWS010000173.1:0-7264 GCA_044356195.1 Cyanophyceae cyanobacterium | reverse complement strand
TCCAGGGCGAAGCCAACAGCGCCCGCGAAGTCCGCCAGGTGCCCGCCTCCCCCAACATGCGGCTGGCTTCCTCGAATGGTTCCCTCGCCGACAACGGTTGCTATCTGTTCCAACCCTACGCCTTGAATGGACCCATCCGCGGCCAAGCCGCCCCGGGCCTCATGGCGTCCACCAACCTCGACCTGCTCATCTCCGAACGTCTCCGGCAATTCAATGTCCCCGGGATGACCGTCGCCATCAGCCGCAACGGTCGGCTCATCTTCAACAAGGGATACGGCTACGCGAACGTCGAACTGCGGCAACCCATGGAGCCCTACCACCGCGCCTGCATCGGCAGTGTCTCCAAGGTCCTTGCCGCCATCGGCATCGAGAAGCTCATCGACCAGGACCGCATCGTGAGTCTCGACGACTGGGCGTATGCTCCCAACCGCCTTGGCAAGTCCTGGTTCTGGGCCGGCGTCAACCAGGGCCTGTCCAACAACATCCACCAGAACTTCGGCAGCAACAATTTCCTCACCACACTCTCCAACATCACCGTGCGCCACCTGCTCAGCCACACCGCTGCCCTCAGCAATACCAACGATGATGTCGGTGCGGCCAACGCCTACGCCGGGGGCGACTACACCCAACTGACCCCGCAACAGCAGGTCCGATGGTTCTTTGCCACCCAATCCCTCCTCACCAACGGCGTCGCCCGTCTCCGCCGCTACTCCAATCCCTCCTTCAAGCAGATCGGCGTCCTCATTGAGGAGGTCGCTGGCCAGAGGTTCGAAAACTGGATGATGGCCAACGTCATGGTGCCCGCCGGCGTTCATCATGCCCGACTCATGCGCGTCGAGGAATCCGACGAAACCTGGCGCGATGCCCGGCGCTACCACAGCTATGCGTCCGGCAACCCATGGGCCCGCTCCCGCATCGATGGCATCGTCGGGCCACCCGCGTACGGGGACGCCATTTACGCCAACGCCGCCGATGGTGCTGCGGGATCCTGGACCGCCTCCGCCGCTGACCTCGTGCGGCTCATGGCCGCCATGGACGGCCTCCCGAACCATCCGGACATCCTTCCGCCCGAGCGCTTCAACGAATTGGAACAAGTCGCCTTTCCAAGCGTGTCCGCCACGCAGGCCATCGGATGGGATTCCATCTCCTCGACCAGCTCCTGGGTCTCGAAGAACGGGGACATCGGGTATGGTTCCGCCCAACTGATCCGTTCCACGACGCCCGACCGCCTCACGGTGGCGGTGGTCGCCAACATCGGGAATAGCCCGGTCAGCCAACTGGCGCGCGACCTCATGACCATCGTTCGCGCGGTGCCAAACGTCAGCCCGTTCTACGACCTGTTCCCGGCGCAGCTGGTGAACAATTCTCCCTGAAGGCCTGCGGCTGCCCGCTGCGGGGGCCGACCTCCACGTCACCCGCTCCCCCGGAGTTCATCCCCGCGGCGATGAGGACATCGCCTCCCCGAACCCATACCGGGACGGGGGGCGGTGGCGAGATGCGCTCCTCTTTCAGGATCGCGATTGCCCGGCGTCGACAAACACCCGACGCTCGGGCTTTCGCGCGATGAGCCAAGAATCCCGTCCCTCCCAGCCCCCGAAGGAGAACATCCTCGTCAATCTGGCCTGCAACGTCTTCCTGCCCGGGCTGCTGCTCGACAAGCTGAGCAAGGCCTCGATGTTGGGACCGGTGTGGGGGCTGGTCGTCGCCCTTTCGATTCCCCTCGGTTACGGCATCTGGGATTTCGCCCGCCGCCGGGTCTGGAACGTCTTCTCGATCCTGGGGCTTGTCTCCGTCGCCATGACGGGCGTGCTGGGCCTCCTCAAGACCGACCCGTTCTGGTTTGCCGTGAAGGAAGCCGCCATCCCCTCGCTGCTGGCGATTGCGATCCCGGTGTCGCTCCGCACGAAACAACCCCTGATCCGAACGTTGCTGTTCAACGAACAGATCCTCGACACGGCGCTGATCAACCGGTCTCTCGACGAACAGAAGACGCACCCTGAGTTCGAACGGCTCATGGTCAGTTCCAGCTGGATCCTGGCCGCCTCGTTCCTGGGTTCCGCGGTGCTGAACTTCGTCCTCGCCCGTTGGATGCTCACCGCTGCCCCCGGCACCGACGATTTCAACAAGCAACTCGGCCGCATGAACTGGATGAGCTGGCCGGTGATCTTCGTCCCCTCCATGGGCGTCATGGTCTACGCCCTCCTGCGCCTCGTGAAAGGCCTCGAACGGATCACCGGCCTCAAGGGCGAGGAACTCTTCGCGAACAAGCCTCAGCCGAAGACGAACGGGTAGGAGGATGGGCGGGCACTCGAGTGGGACCAATGGGACCAATGGGACCAGATGAGCGGGCCGGCATACGTCCCATGTGTCCCCTAAGTCCCATCCGTCCCATCACCCTCCCAGATACGCGCTTCTCACCTTCGGGTTCGCCAGAAGTGCCGCCGAGTTGTCGGCGAGGGTGATCTTCCCTGTCTCCAGGACGTAGCCGCGGGCGCTCACCCGCAAGGCCAGATTCGCGTTCTGTTCCACCAACAGGATCGTGAGGCCGTGGTCGCGGTTGATCTTCACGATCTGCTCGAAGATGGACTTCACCAGCAGGGGCGCGATCCCCAGCGAGGGCTCATCCAGCATCAGGAAGCGCGGCTTGCTCATCAGTGCCCGGCCAATCGCCAGCATCTGTTGCTCGCCGCCGGACAACGTTCCGGAAATCTGCTTCTCGCGCTCCTTGAGCCGCGGAAAGACCGAGAAGACATACTCCAACTCCCGGGCGATCACCGCCTTGTCCTTCTGGAGATACGCCCCCATCTGGAGGTTCTCCATGACCGTCAGGTTCGCGAAGACCATGCGGCCTTCCGGCACATGGGCCATCCCGAGCTTCACGATCTCATGCGCGGGCATCGAGGTGATCGGACGTCCATCGAACATCACCTGCCCTGACCGCGCCCGGATCAGTCCCGACACCGCACGCAAGGTGGTGCTCTTCCCGGCACCGTTCGCGCCGATCAGGGTCACGATCTCGCCCTGCTTCACCGAAAAGGAAATCCCATGGAGCGCCTCAATCGCCCCGTAGCCCACCTTCAGATCGACGACTTCGAGCATGGCATTCACTCCGGTAGAGCGTGTTCCTCGCCCAGGTAGGCCTCGATGACCTTCGGGTTGCGACGCACCTCGGCGGGTGTGCCTTCGGCAATCTTGGTCCCGTGGTCGAGCACATGGATCCGCTCGCACAGGTCCATCACCAACTGCATGTCGTGTTCCACCAGTAGCACCGCAATCTGGAAACGGTCGCGGATCTCACGGATCAACCGCGCGAGTTCCAGCTTCTCCGTCGGGTTCATGCCCGCCGCCGGCTCATCCAGCAACAGGAGCTTCGGCTTGGTCGCCAGCGCCCGGACAATCTCCAACCGCCGCTGGTCGCCATAGGACAACGACGTCGCCATCTCGTCGCGGACCAGGTCCAACCGGAAGATCGAGAGCAACTCCAGCGCCTGCTTCTCCACCACCTGCTCATCCCGCAGGAAAGCCCCGCCGCGCCACAGCGAATTCCAGATGCCTTGCGTCCGGTGCACCTGCATCGCCGCACGCACGTTGTCGACGACGCTCAGCGACTTGAACAACCGGATGTTCTGGAACGTTCGAGCGATCCCACCGCGCGTGAGTTCATAGGGCCTCAGTCCCGCCGACGGTTCGCCCGCGAACGAGATCCTGCCTTCGGTCGGCTGATAGACCCCGGTGGTCAGGTTGAACACGGTGGTCTTTCCGGCTCCGTTGGGGCCGATCAACCCCGCCAACTCGGTAGGACCCACCGCCAGCGAAACGGCCGACACCGCAGTCAATCCGCCGAAGCGGATCGTCACCTTCTCGAACTCGAGGATCGGGCTCATGCGGTCACGGCCCCCTTCTTCCGCTTCCAGGTGAACAACCCCTGTGGTCGCAGCATCATCAGCGCGATCAACAGGATCGCGTAAAGCAACGGCCGGGTTTCCCCGATCCATTTCAGGCTCGGCGAGGCACTCGAAAGCATCCGTAAGCCCTCCGGCAACAAGGTCAGCAACACCGCCGCGATGATCACGCCCACGGTGCGGCCCATGCCACCGACGATCACCATGACCACGATCTCGATGCTCTTGTTGAAGTCGAAACCCTTGGGGTTGATCGTCAGCGTGAAGTGCCCGGAAAGCCCGCCGGCGATCCCCGCGAAGAACGCGCCCGTCACGAACGCCACGATCTTGTACCGGGTGGTGTTCATTCCCATGGCTTCAGCGGCGACCTCGTCGTCATGCGTGGCCAGGAATCCACGGCCGTAGGTGGAATTCACCAGCGCGGTGACCACGTAGACGGTCAGCGCCGCCGCAGCGAACGCCCAGAACAGGTTGGTCCGCGCCGGAATGCCGTTCAAACCGAGCGCTCCTCCCAGCGATTCAATGTTCCGGAAGATGACCGCGATGATCTGCCCGAACCCCAGCGTCACGATCGCGAGGTAGTCCCCCTTCAATCGCAGCGACGGCGCGCCGACCAGCAACCCCGCCAGCGCCGCCACCAGACCCGCAGCCCCGAGCGCCACCAGAAACCACAATTGCTCCACCCAGAACCCCGAGCCCGCGGGCAGCAGCTTGGGACCGGCGAACAGCGTCAGGGCCGCCGCCGTGTAGGCACCCACCCCCATGAACCCCGCATGGCCCAGACTGAACTGGCCCGTGTGGCCGTTGATCAGGTTCAGGCTCACCGCAAGGATCACGTTGATCCCGATCCGCGTCAGGATGTCGACGAAGTACGGATCAAGTCGGTCCTGCGCCCAGCCCAACCCGAGGCTGAGGACCGCCGCCACCAGAAACCATCGTCGTGCGCCGGGATGCTTCATCACACTTTCTCCGCCTGCACACGCCCCAGAAGACCCGCTGGCTTGAACAGCAGGATCAGGATCAACAGCACGAAGGCGATCGCCTCCGTCCACGTGGACCAGCGCGACCCCTTCACCAGCGTCTCAATCACCCCCAGCAACAGCCCACCCAGGGCCGCTCCGGTGATGTTGCCAATGCCACCCAGCACGGCGGCGACAAACGCCGTCAGTCCGGGTGCGACCCCCATGAAGGGTTCGATCCTCGGAAACTTGTACGCCCAGAGGAATCCACCGGCCGCAGCGAGCGCGGAACCCAGACCGAACGTGAAGCTGATGATCCAATCGATGTTTATCCCCATCAGCGAGGCCGCTTGCGGATTGAATGCCACCGCGCGCATGGCCGTGCCCACCTTGGTCTTCAGCACGATGTATTCCAGCGCCCCCAAAAGGCAGAGCGTGAACCCCAGCACCACCAGATCCTTGCTCGAAACCACCACCCCACCGACCTGGAACGTGGTCGCGGGGAGCGTGTCCGGGAACGGCTGCGGATTAGCGCCGAACACCAATTGCCCGACGTTCTGCAGCAGCATGGACACCCCGATGGCAGTGATCAAAACCGCCAATTTGGACCGCGAACGCAGCGGCTTGTACGCCAGTCGTTCAATCAGGATTCCCAGCAGCGCACATCCAACCATCGAGGCCGCCATCACCCCAAGGCCACCCGCCCATGAGGCACCTCCGAGCGCCTTGCCCGAGTAAAACCCCACAAACGAGCCGACCATGAACACGTCCGAGTGCGCGAAATTGATGAAGCGCAGGACGCCGTAGACCAGCGTGTAGCCGATCGCGATCAGCGCGTACATCGCGCCGACGGAGAGCCCGTTGATGATCTGCTGGATGAACTCGGACATCACGGGTTCACCGTTTCGGTGTACACGAACTTGCCGCCCTTGATCCCGATGATCACCGCCGACTTCTCGGCATTGCGCTGGGCATTCAGGGTCATCTTGCCGGTGACACCGTCAAAGTCCTTCGTCGCCGCCAGCACCGGACGGATCTTCTCAGGCTCCGCCGAACCCGCCCGCTTGATGGCGTCCGACAGCAGCAACGCAGAATCGTATCCCAGCGCCGCCATGGCGTCCGGCTTCGCCCCGAACTTCGCCTCGTAGGCCTTCACGAACTCCTTCGCCCGGGGCGAATCCTGATCGGGCGAGAAGTGCGTCGAGAAGTAGCACCCCTCCAACGCGGCCGCAGCGCCCGGCCCCTGCAACAGTTCCGGGGCTTCCCATCCGTCACCCCCGAACAACGGGACCGTGATCCCGAGTTCCCGGGCCTGCATCACGATCAACGTCACCTGTCCGTAGTACGCGGGAACAAAAATGGCATCCGGCGCCGCCGACTTGATGGCGGTCAACTGGGCTTTGAAATCCTTGTCATCCTTCGTGAATTTCTGCTCGGCGACGACCGTGCCGCCGTCCGCCACGAAGCGTTCCTTGAAGAACGTGCCCAAGCCCACCGAGTAAGGTGCGCCCACATCGGTCAACACGGCGACCTTCTTGGCCTTGAGCGTTTTCGCGGCGAACTTCGCCATCACGGTTCCCTGGAATGGATCCACGAAACACACCCGGAAGATGTAGTCGCCCATCTCCGTGACCTTGGGGTTGGTCGAGGAAGGCGAGATCTGCGGTACCTTGTACTGCTGGCAGATCGGCGCAGCCTCCAACGACCGGCCCGACGCCACCTCGCCAAGGATCGCCACGACCTGATCGCGGGAGATCAGCTTCTTCACTGCAGTCGCCGATTCACCGTCCTTGGACTGGTTGTCCTCGGTGATCAGCTTGAACTGCTTGCCCAGCACTCCGCCCGCCGCGTTCAACTGCTCGATCGCGAGCACCGTACCGTTGTGCGACGACCGGCCAAACGCCGCCTCGCTCCCCGTCAGGGACGCAAATTCACCCACGGGAATCTCCGTACCCGTTCCTGCGCCGCCCCCAGACGGCTTGCACCCGACCGCCAGCAGGGCGGCCACCGCGACTCCAAGGAAAACCCGACGATGTACGGCAGTTGGAAGGCTCATGGTGACTCGTCAAAAACCAAAACTCAGGAAGGCCGAGGTGCTGTCCTGCCCACGCAGGCCGGACTGCGCGCGCACGTTACGTTCCGTGACATTCCGTTTCAACCGCCATCTCCCCTCCGGTGCCTCAGGATCCCGTTTCCAATTTCTGGTTTCCAGAAATCTGCGCGGTGCATCCCGACCACCCCCGCCGGGTGAGGGCACCCGGCCTTCAATCGTCTGGCTTCTGGAAACTCCCCCCACATGGAACGGGGTGGCGACGTCCTCGTCGCCGTTCCAAAGCCGTTCCCAGGGCGATGAGGACATCGCCGCCCCGAATCCTTTCCAAAAGGGGGCAGTGCCAAGATGCG
>JBIKWS010000172.1:0-7290 GCA_044356195.1 Cyanophyceae cyanobacterium | reverse complement strand
TGTTCAGCATGAGGGCGATGTTCGCCACGACACCGGCCACCAAGTAGTAGACCAGCATGAAGAGGGCGACGGCGATGATGGAGAACACAGCCGCGCGCACGCCGCTGCGGATGGAATCGGCACCGACGGAGGGGTCGACGCCGCGTTCATCGATGATGCGCAGGGGGGTCTTGAGCGGGTTGTCGAGGGCGGAGGCCAGATCGTTGGCTTCCTTGAGATCGAAGTCACCGGTGATGACACCGGAGCCCTGGGTGATGGCGGAATTGATGTTGGGCGCGGAGATCACCTCACCGTCGAGCACGATGGCCAGACGCTGGCCGACGTTGCGGCTGGTGACGCGGCCGAAGATCTCGGCTCCCTTGCCATTGAGGGTGAAATTGATCTGCGGCTTTCCGGTCATCGGGTCGAGGACGACATCCGTGCGGGTCACATATTCGCCGGTGAGGCCTTCCTCGGGGGCGCGCTTGACCACGATGGGCGTCTGGTACTGCTGACCCGACTTGCGGTCCTTGCTGAGGATCAGCTTGCGCTCGTAACCGGGTGGAACGATGCCGCGCTGGAGAAGGTCGTCACTGCGGGGATGGGCGAGTCGGAATTCGAGGAATGCGGCGCGGCGAAGGTTGGCGCGGGCATCGGCCTTGGAGGCTTCGGTCAGGCCGGGGAGCTGGACGAGGATGCTCTTGTCGCCGGCGGGTTGGATGACGGGTTCGGCCACGCCGAGGGCGTCGACGCGCTTGCGGAGGACGGAGATGGCCTGTTCGACAAGGAAGCTGTTGCCGCGCTCGGTGAAGAAGTTGCCGGAGGCGGGGGCGTTGGTGGCGGAGGCGACGCTGTTGGTGCCTGGGGCGTTGGTCTCGGCGAGGCGCGTCGTGTCGAGTTCGAGGAGGAAGGACGTGCCACCCTTGAGATCGATACCGAGCTTGAACTGGCCGGCGGATTCGCGCTGCACCCGGTTCAGGATCGCCTGAGCGGTGGGCAGCATGGTGGAGCCGGGCAGGACGTAATTGGTCGGGAAGTACTTCCGGATGTCATTCGTCCCGATCGCCTTCAGGAGGTTGGTATAGGTCAGGGTCGACGTATCCGTGTCCTTGGGATTGAGGGCGTCCAGTTCGCGGGCCTTGGCCAGGATGGCGTTGAGGGTGGCGTCCGGATTCTGCACCGCGGTCCTGTCGAACTGGTCGATCAGGTTGCGGGCCTTGTAGGGAAGGATTTCCGTGGTCGCCCAGACGATGGTGAAGAGGACGAAGAGGAACTTCCAGAGATGGCTGCGATTCATGGCGTTTGGAAAGGAAAGAGCTCCGTGGTGGGAGCGGGAGATGGATGGGTCGGAGGCCTCGGACGGGAGCGTCAGGCCTTGGTTTCGTTGTTCTTGGCGGTTTCGCTGATTGCGGACTTGAGGACCTCGAGCTTTGCGTCACCGGACCGGAGCGTGACGGTGTGGTCCTTGACCGATTGGATCACGCCGACGATGCCGGAAGACGTGGTGACCTGGTCACCGGGCTTAATGGCCTTGAGCAGTTCAGCCTGTTCCTTGGCGCGCTTTTGTTGGGGACGGATGAGCAGCACCCAGAAAACGACGCCCATCACGACGATCATCCCGATCTGGACGATCATCTGCTGCTTGGCGGCATTCGGGTCCCCGGGGGCGGACTGCTGCGGCATCAGTCCCAGCAGCGAGGCAATGAGAGGTTCGAACATGCGTCAGTGAAAAATGAGCCCGAAGCCTAGGAATGGCACGCGTTTTGGCAAGCATGGCCTTTTGGGGAGCGTTTTCGATGGCGTTGCCGGGGAAGCCGGGCCTTGCGGGAAGGCATGTCTGAACTCGCACTCCGGGCATCGGCGGTCCAAACTACCTATCCTTAGTGGACGCGTGCAGCAAACGAGGGTGAATGGAATCGAGACCGCCAGAGGGCAGCTTTCCGGCCACGCAATGGAGCGTGGTGCTGGCCGCTGGGGGAGGGGAGAGCCCGCCCGCAGCGCGGGCGTTGGATTCCCTCTGCCGGGCTTATTGGGTGCCGCTCTACGCGTTCGTGCGACGCTCCGGGTATGCGTCGGCGGATGCGGAGGATCTGACCCAGCAGTTCTTTGCCCGGTTGCTCGCCGGCGAGGGATTGCGGACGGCGGACCCGTCGCGAGGTCGGTTCCGGACCTTCCTTCTGACCTCCTTGCAGCGGTTCCTGGTCAGCGAATGGCGTCGGGGCCAGGCCTTGAAGCGGGGGGAGAGCCAATTGATCCGGGTGGACCCGGCCCGGGCGGAGGAACTCATTGGCTTGGCGAGCACCGGGCGTTCCCCGGAGATTGAGTACGATCGCCAATGGGCGGACCAAGTGTTGCGGCAGGCGTTGACCCGGCTGTCGGAGGAATACACGGCCGATGGCAAGGCCCGGCTCTATGAACAGTTGCGGGGACAGGTCTGGGGTGTTCCGGAGGCTTCGGGAACGGATCTGGCCGCGGAACTGGGGCTGACGGAAGGGGCGTTGCGGGTTGCGGTCCACCGGTTGCGGCGCCGTTTCCGGGAACTGCTGCGCTCGGAAGTGGCCGCTACGGTGGCCGGCGAAGCAGACGTCGATGACGAATTGCGTTATCTGGCCGGGTTGCTGGTTGCCTGAGCCGTGCCCATGACACCGCACGCTTCCAGTCGTTGTGGCCGGTGCGGGGCCCTGTTCGGGGATGGCCTGCTGGATGGTTTGTGCCGGCGATGCCTGCTTTTGGGGGCGCTTTCGGACGAGCCGGAGTTTTCCGCTGGCTCGCCCCTGTCCGAGCCGGTGCCTGAAGCGATCCGCACCCTGGGCGACTACGTCCTGGAGGAAGAGATCGGGCGGGGTGGGATGGGCGTGGTTTATCGGGCGCGGCAGCGGTCGCTGGACCGTGAAGTCGCGGTGAAGGTGCTTTTGGGGGGAGCCTTTGCTGGAAATGCCGCCGAGTCCCGGTTTCGCGGCGAAATGCTTGCGGCAGGCCGGCTCAACCACCCCGGCATCGTCGCCGTTCATGACGTCGGCCAGCAGGCGGGGCAGTGGTATCTGGTCATGGAGTGGGTTGCGGGTGAGGATCTCTCCACCCGCGTCGGCCGGGGCGTGCTTCCGGCGTTGGAGGCGGCCCGGGTAGGGGAGTGGGTGGCCAACGCCGTCCAGCATGCCCACGAGCGCGGCGTGCTCCACCGGGATCTCAAACCGTCGAACATCCTCCTGGATGCCTCCGGACGATGCCGGGTCACCGACTTCGGTTTGGCGAAGCGGTTGGATGTGGTGGAGTCGTCGACGACCCTGACCGGGCAGGTGCTGGGATCGCCGGGGTATCTTTCGCCCGAACAGGCCGCGGGCTCGCGGGCTGGGGGGAGCGTGGGAACGGCAACGGATGTCTACGGACTCGGGGCGACCCTTTACTTTGCGGTGACGGGGCGCCCGCCGTTCGCCGGCGCGGGTGTGGTGGAAACGCTTGAATGGGTCCGGACAACCGATCCCGTGGCTCCGCGCGTCCTGAACCCGGCGATACCTCTCGACCTTGAAACGATCGTGATGCGATGCCTCCAACGCGAGGCAGGCCGTCGTTACCGGTCCATGGCGGAGGTTGCGGACGACCTGAAGCGGTTTCAGGCCGGCGAACCGATCCTGGCGCGACCCGTGGGTGGGTGGGAGCGCGCCTGGCTGTGGGCGCGGCGCAAGCCGTTGGCCGCGGCGGTTGTCCTCCTCGGGGTTTTGCTTGCGGTGGGTGGGCCGACCGCCGCCTGGCAGGTCAACCGACTCCGTCTCGCGGCGGAATCGCTTTCGCGGGAAAACCGGCATCGACTGGCCGCCTCCCGGGCGGCGACGGGAATGCGGATTGTCGAGGAGGGCGCGGGTCTCGAAGCACTGCCATGGCTGGTGGATGCGTTGCGCATCGACCTTGGCGACGCCTCCGCGGAGCGCATCCATCGGCTGCGTCTGGGGATCCTCGCGTCGCGGTTCCCGGTACTCGAACAGATGTGGCCGTTGGAGGAACCGCTCCGGGAGGCCTGGATCGCGGCTGACGGGCGCACCCTGATCACGTGGCACGCCCTGACCCAGGACTCCGTGGGGCCGGCGCTCTGGGCTTGGGCCCTGGATTCGGGCGAACCCGTAGAATTGTCGCGTCCTCCCGGACGGGCCGGACTGGCCTTGGCTGTCGCCCACGACCAATCGGCTTTGGCAGTTCCTGAATCGGCGCGTGTCCGTCTGCGCTGGCGTCAGGGGACAAATGTGCTGGCCGCCGAAGTTCCCCTGGACGCGCGCGCCACAGCGGGTCGTTTCTCCACGGACACGAAGCGCTTTGCCGTCGGGACCGAACGTGGGGAAGTCATCGTCCACCGGGTCCAGGAGCCGCCGGTGGAAATCGGGCGTTGGACGTTCACCAACGCCATCGACCAGATCCGGTTCAGCACGGACGGGAACAAACTCCTCGTCCGCATGGGAGGCGCGTACGCGCGGGTCCTGGATCTCGCCACGGGTCGCGTGACGCGGAATGTGGGACGGAAGCATCCTGTGACGGCCGCCGTCCTGAGTCCGGACGGAGCCGATGTCCTCGTGGCAACGTCGGATGGGCAGGCGGACATCTGGTCGTTGTTCCGCAATATCCGGCGGTTTGAGGTCTCGGGCGAGCCCGGGGTCACGGCGGCCGCATGGGCTCCGGGAGGGGACGTTGTTGCGACGGCGGTTAGGGGCGGTCGCGTGCGGATCTGGACGGCGCTGGGGCGCCGGATGGTTTCGCCGGCGCTGTCGCATCCGGTGGCCGTGGAACAGATCCACTTCCTGCCGGATGGCGTGCGGGTGCTGACGATCGATTCGGCGCGGATGGTCCGGATCTGGCGGTTGCCGACGCCGTGGGGCGAGGTGAGCCGGGAGGCGTTGGACGATGACATTGCGGATTCGGCGCGCGAAACGCTGCGCTCGGGTGCGTCGGCCGTCGAGGTCCGCGGCGACAGCGGCAATGTTGCGTGGATTGCCGACGTCCTGGAGGAGGAACGGGTGCGGGTGCGGACGCGCGAGGGAATCGTTCTCTGGATCTCCGAAACGTTCCGGGCACCGGTCCGTGGGCTCAGCGCGGAAGGGGACCTGGTGAAGATCGAACTCGCCGGCGGTGGTTCACACCGTGTCCGTGTCGTGGCCGAAACGAGGACCTTGGAAGACCTCGACCGTTGGGCGACGATGATTTCGGGCTGGCGGTTGGGGGCTGATGCGGAACGCGAAGCTGTCCGCGCCGAACAGTTGCTGGAGGCCTGGCGAGACCGTCCGCGCCGATGACATTCCGACGAAACAGCGGTTCCGATCAGCCCGCCTGCGCTGCGTTCTCAGTCTGCCGTGCCCGCCAGAGGATCCAGACGATCTCCTCGAAGAAGGCGCTGGTCCGGGGATAGGCGACGAAGTCCTCGATGTGTTCGACCGGAGCGCCCGAGCAGAGGTTGGTGGCGCCGCGGTTCAGGAGGACGTGCGGGGCCAGTTGGCGGAGCCGGCGGACGAGCAGCAGGAGGTTTTCGCCGGGCGAACGGCCGTTGAACTCGGGATTGTGGTGGAAATGGATGCTGTCGAGGGTCGTGTTGAAGCGGAGGACCGCATCGCCAAAGATGATCTCCAGCCGGACTTCCTCGCGGTCGTAGCCGACTCCGATGAGGCGGACGCCCTTGTAGGGGATGTCGGTGGCGTCCTCGCGGGCATTGAACAGGCGGATGCATTCCTCGCGAAGCTGGATGCTGGCGAAGGCCTGAGCATCAGGAAGGCGGGGCAGGTCGCCCTCGGCGACGAGGTCCACGCTGACATTCTCGCCAGCCAGGGATGCGGCAATGTGTTGAGCCTCATCCTCGGGCAGGTCACGGGCGAGGATTCCAAAGGCATCATCCGCGACAAAGACAGCATCCGCCGCGGAGAGCGAATCGCTGGAGCGGAAGGCGCGCTGGAGGGCCTCTACGGGAGGGGGCGTCATCGAGGTTTGCAGCAGCGCGTAAGTCATGGTGTGGCGAGCAGGCCAGTGGTTGGCCGCGAACGCGGGGATTTCATCCCCCGATGCGCCCCCCCCTGTCAATGGTGGGCTCCGATTCCGATGCAGGAATCAGCACGCGAAGGGCGTTGGGCTGGATGCTGAAGCGGGCGGGAAGCACCCCGATGTTGTCGCCTTCTACCTGAAATGGGGCGGTCCTATGGCAATGGAATTGAAACTCCGGGGCTTGTTGATGGACCACGCCGGACATCTGGAGCAGGCGACCGGCGTGAAGGGCGACCGCAGCGCGGGTGAGGGTGAGGAGGTTGGCGCGGGCAAGAAGGGCGAGGTCGAGTCGCCCGTCGTTGAGGTGGGCGTGGGGAAAGACCGGAAACCGGCCGCCGTAAAACCGTCCGTTCCCGACGAGGGCGAGCTGGCCTTTCAGCTCCGCAGGTCCCCCGGTCACATGGACGTCCGGGAGCGGCCCGGCCAACGCAACGAGCCCCGCCCACAGGTAGGCACCGGGGCCGATCCACTTCTTGAGCTTCCATTGGACCCGGGCAATGGCGGCGGCATCCAGGCCTGCACCGGCCATCTGGATGAACCACCGATCCCCACCCGAATGGGTGGCCACGGCGAGGTCGATCGTCCGGACCCTTCCTGCCTGAACGGTGGCCCAGTTCTCGGCAACCCCGGATGCAAGGCCGATTTCCTTCGCAAAGACGTTGATTGTGCCCAACGGCAGGACCCCGAGTTTGGGCCGACAGCCGAAAGGAACGCAGGCCAACCCGTTCACCACCTCGTTGACGGTGCCGTCGCCTCCCGCAGCCACCACGGTCTCGATCCCGCGCAGTCCTGCACCGAGTGCCAGACGCGTGGCATCTCCGGGGCCGGAAGTCGGGAGCAATTCAACGCCTTGGCCGAGTCGATCCAACTGTGCCCGCAGGCTCTTCGCTTTGTCTCCGCGCGCGGAGGGATTGAAGATGACTGCGATCACGGACGCGTCGAGTGGACTGGGCCCTAGCGGGCCGGGACCACAAGGCGGTACTCGGGCGACCACTCGCTGGTCGGCGTTCGGGAGGAGACACCCGGAATCACGTAATCAAAGCGGTACTTGGAGGGGACATAAGTGCGCCCTTCGGGAATCGGCACCAATGCCTCCCACCGGTTGAACACGACCGGAACCTTGGTCATGGGATACAACGTCCCATCGATCACCACATAGGCCTTTACCTGGTCGGCCTTGACGCCGCGACGGCTCGTATCCCAGGTGACCTCGAAGGGATAGGTGCGCGTGGAGGTGACCGGCACGGTACGCGGGGTGAGATTCGAAACGGAGGTGGGTGCGCACCCCGCCAGCAACAG
>JBIKWS010000171.1:0-7369 GCA_044356195.1 Cyanophyceae cyanobacterium | reverse complement strand
TGCGTTGTCCGATCGGATCGTGCCGACGACACAAAACCGCAGCGACCCACTCACGCGGAGACCAACAAATGCGATCTCCCTTCTCTGCGCCCCTGCGCCTCTGCGCGGAAACCAGTTTTTGCAGAAGGAAGGACGGTTTCGCGCAGAGGCGCGGAGGCGCAGAGGACCATGGCATTCTGCCGGGTCGCTTCTTTGCGCCCATTTTCAGTCGGACATTTCCGGTGGTTCGTGGGACTGGCGTGATCTCACCCGAAGCCGCAAAGCCGCAAAGCCGCGAAAGACAAGGCAGCAACGGGGCGGTGTCACGCCCCCGGTGGAGGCATGAAGACTGTGATCCACAGTCGCTGTTTCTTTGTCACGTCGCCCGGACTCCAGCGCCGGAGTTGCGACAGAAGATAGGCCCGGGCGTGAGCCCGGGTTCAGCGATCCCCCCGGGGCCCGAGCCCCAGCGGGGCGACAGAATCCACACGCCCCTCCTGCGATGCCGGATTGGATCGTGCGGACGGCATCCAACCAGACCGCCCCGGTTCGTCTCACGCCGGGACCAACGCAAGCGGTCTCCTTTCTCTGCGCCCCCGCGCCTCTGCGCGAACACCATGCATTGTTGGAGGGAGGGTACGGGACGCGGAGACCGCGGGGTGGGAACGGAACGGACGACTGTTGCCGTTCTCCTTCGAGGCTTTGTGGCTTTACGGGAACTGCGGCTGGCGGTGTGTGGTCGGGTGTCCGGCGTAGCCACAACCGCGATGCGGTTGGATCCGGGTTTGGCATGGGACCCAGGGTTGTCCTCGTGCCTCGGACCAACCCTTCTAGGGGACAGAACGCCGTTGGCGTTGGGGTGGTGTGGTGTTCAACGACAATTGTTCCTGCGGTGGGGAAAGCCAATGGTCGCTCTACAAAAGAGTCTGGGAGGAGCGGGTTCTGTCGCCCCGCTGGGGCTGGGGTTCCTTAACCCACGCCCACCCACGACTCACGCCGTGGGCTATCGTCTTTCGGCCCTCCGGGCCCGGAGCAGGGGCGCGGAGGTCAGACGAAGGTTATCCTCACCCTCGGCGCTCTCGGCGGCTCGGCGTGAAAAAACTCCCGTGCGTTGCGCGGATCTGCGTGGGACCCGTCGGTTCCCCCACCAACTCCGTCCTCGACAAAGGGGATGGAACCGGGCAGGCCATCGGCAACTTGCCCCCTCTTGATTCCCAGCAAGGAAGTCCTGTCTTTCGCCGCCCTGTTCCGGGGTGGCTTGTGGCGTTGCGGGGGTGGCTGGTTCTGGGCCTCGCGGGAGTGTGGATCTCGCTGGGATCGATGGTCCGGGCGCAGGCTCCCACGGCACTGACGAACATCGCCGACATCAAGTCGCTGAGCCCCGAGGTGGCGTCGGGTGGACAGCCGGTGCGGTTGCGCGCGGTGGTGACCTATACCCATCCGGGGAGCTACGTCCTGATTGTCCAGGATCCGACCGGCGGGATCTATGCGGTGCCCGGGACGCCCGAGGAACACGCGCGGTTCGGGGTGCAGCACGGGGATGAAGTGGAAGTCCTCGGGCGCACCGATGCGGGCGGATTCGCCCCGATTGTCACCGGGGTGGAATCGAACCGGCCGGTGACGGTCCGGCGGATTGGTCCGGGGCAGTTGCCGCGGGCGTTGCGGGTGTCGCCGGACCTGACGTCGTTTGCGATGTTCGACAACCACTGGGTGGAAGCGGCGGGCGTGGTGCGGTCGGTGGTCCACCTGGAGGAAGTGTGGGAAGATGACCGGATCCAGATGGTGCTGGACGCGGGCAACGGACGGTTCCGGGTGGTGTTGCCGGGGTTTCCGAAGGGATCGCCATTGCCTGGTTCGCTGGTGGATTCGGTGGTGCGGATGGAGGGCGTGTTCAGTTCCATGGCCAACGAGCGGCGTCAACTGGTGGGCGTGCGGTTGCTGATTCCGGGGTTGGACCACGTGCATGTCGAGACAGTGGCGCCGTGGGATCCGTTCGCGTTGCCGGCGGCTTCGATGTCGGACCTGAACAAGTATCGGCCGTCGGCGGCTCCGAGCCGACGCGTGCGCGTGCAGGGGGTGGTGGTGGCGGTGCGTCGCGGGCGTGGGCTCTACGTGCAGGAAGGGGAACTCGGGTTGTGGGTGGAACGGAGCGGTCCGGTGGCAGCGAAGGTGGGGGATCGGGTGAGCGCGGTGGCGTTTCCCGGGCTTGGGCCGGTGAACCCGCGACTCGAGGATGCGGAACTCCGCGTGGAAGGGCAGGCCCCGCTGCCGGCACCGCTGGTGTTGTCGGGAACGAACTGGATCAATGGATATCTCGAAGGCCGGCGGGTGGCGTTCGAGGGGGAAGTGCTGGCGCAGGGGAATCACCTCGAGGGGCGTGTCCTCACGGTGCGTGCGGATGGGCATGTGGTGGATGTGATCGTGGGGGGTGGAGCCGACGGGAAGGCGCGGGAACTGGAGAATCTACTGGCCCGGTCGCAGGTGGAGGTCACGGGTGTTTATGAACCGATTACGGGCGATGCGGGCGAAGTGCGGAGTTTCCTGCTGCGGGTTTCGGATCCGGGCGAAGTGGTGGTGACGCGGACGCCGTCATTCTGGACGACGGGCAGGCTGGTGGCGTTGTCGACGGGGTTGGTGGGATTGCTGGTGGCCGGCACGGGTTTGGCGGTGCCGTTGAAGCGGCGGAACCGGCGGTTGGAAGCGGAGGTCGCGCGGCGTCGGGAGGCGGAGCAGGAATTGCGGCAGGCCCGGGACCTCCTCGCTCAGACGAACGCCTCCCTGGAGACGCGGGTGACGGAGCGGACGCGGGCGTTGGAACAGGAAGTGAACGAGCGGCGACGGGCTGAGATCGCGGCGGAGCGGGCGAACCAGACCAAGAGCGAGTTCCTGGCGAACATGAGCCACGAGATCCGCACGCCGATGAACGGCATCATCGGGATGAACAACCTGCTCCTCGACACGGAGCTGACGGTGGAGCAGCGCGATTTCGCGACCATGGTGGCGACGAGTGCGGAGTCGTTGCTGACGGTCCTGAACGACATCCTGGACCTGTCGAAGATCGAGGCCGGTCAGTTGGCCTTCGAGCACACGGATTTCGAGGTGCGGGAGTGTGTGGAAGGCGCGGTTGAACTGTTCGTGGAACGGGCGGAGGCGAAGGGTCTGGAGCTGGCGTACCTGGTGAACCGCGAGGTGCCGCGGCGGTTGCGCGGGGATCCCGGCCGGTTGCGTCAGGTGCTGGTGAACCTCATCGGCAACGCGGTGAAGTTTACGCCACAGGGCGAGGTGTTCGTCGGGGTGGAATTGACGGAGTGCATGCCGGACGAGTGGTGCCTGCGGTTCGTCATCCGCGATACGGGCATCGGTCTGGATGCGGAGACGGTGACGCGGTTGTTCCAGCCGTTCGTGCAGGCGGAGGCCTCGACGGCGCGTCGGTTTGGAGGGACGGGTCTCGGTCTGGCGATCAGCCGGCGATTGGTCGGGATGATGCGCGGCGAGATCGGGGTGCAGAGCGAGCGGGGGAAGGGTTCCGAGTTCCATTTCACGGCGTGGTTTGGCACGCCGGAATCCAAGGCCGTGCTTCCGGAGGTGGCCGGGGTCGCGTTGGAAGAATTCACGGGCGCGCGGCTGCTGGTGGTCGACGACAACCAGACCAATCGCCGGATCCTGGAGTATCAGTCGGCCGGGTGGCGGATGGCGTTGGTCGACAGCGTGCCGGATGGCGAGACGGCCCTCGCGGCGTTGAGGCACGCGGCGGCCGCCGGCACACCGGTTGAGGTTGTGCTGCTGGATTACCAGATGCCCGGGATGGATGGGTTCGAGGTGGCGCGTCGGATCCAGCAGGACACGACGTTGCCGCCGACGCGGGTGGTGATCCTGACGTCGATGTGCCACCGGTTGCCGCCGGCGGACCTGAAGTCGGCGGGGATCGCGGCGTGGCTCGTGAAGCCGGTGAAGCCCTCGCGGTTGTACGATACCCTGGTGACGATCCTGTCGGCCCTGCGCCAGCAGCGGATCAGCACGGGCGAGACAGAGCGGTTGCATCGGCCGGCACGATTGGAGGGGGGCGAGTTCGCCCAGCAGTATCCGGGTCGGATCCTGGTGGCGGAGGACACGCCGGTGAACCTGATCCTGGCGCTGAAGGTCCTGGAGCGGCTGGGGTATCGGGCGGATCGGGCGTCGAACGGCCTGGAGGTGCTCGAGGCGGTGCGTCGGGCTCCGTACGATCTGATCCTGATGGATTGTCAGATGCCGGAGATGGATGGGTACGAGGCGACGCGGCGTATCCGGATGCGGGAGAAGCCGGGGGAACACATCCGCATCGTGGCCATGACGGCCAATGCGATGAAGACGGATCGGGAGGCGTGCCTGGCGGCGGGCATGGACGATTATGTCTCGAAGCCGATCTCGTTCGAGGCGCTGAAGGAGGCGCTGCGGCGCGGGTTGGGCGAGGTGATCTCCTGACATGGGTGCCGTGCCTTGGAGTGCGGTTCGCGGGGAGTTGGCGTCGGCCGTCGAGGCGCTGGACGATGCGGCCTTTGATCGGGCCTTTCCGGTGGCCGTGCGGGTGGTTTCGACGACGCACTGGACGCCGGTGGCGATCGCGCGGAAGGCGGCGGAATTCCTGGTGCGCGGTCCCGGGACGCGGGTGCTCGACATCGGATGCGGTCCCGGGAAGTTCTGCGTGGTGGGGGCGTTGAGCACGCCGGGGAAGTTCACGGGGGTGGACCGCCGGGGGCGGTTGTGTTCGGTGGGGCGGGCGCTGGTGCAAAGGGCGGGCATTCCGAACGTGGAATTCGTGCATCGGGACATCCTTGGGATGTCGTTCGAAGGGTACGACGCGTTCTACCTGTTCAATCCGTTCGGGGAGAACATCGGGGAAGCGCCGCCGATCGACGGATCGGTGGAGTTGTCGGCGGCGAACTACCACCTGTTTGCGGCCCATGTGGCGCGGGAATTGGCACGGGCCCCGCTGGGGACGCGGGTGGCGACGTACTTCGGGGCGTGCGAGGAGGTGCCGATGGGCTTTTCGTGCGTGGGTTCGGCGCTGACGAATGAACTGCGGTTCTGGGAGAAGACGGGGTGCGAGGACTGAGTTTGAAGTTTGAAGTTTCAAGCGGGCTGCCAGTTGCCGGGTCGGGGTCGGTATCGGTATCGGGATCGCGGTCGATGGATGAGTCGGGAGATGGGGACTCCTGCGTACGCCGGAGGCGTTGAAGCGGATAGCCCGGGGTGCGAAGCAACCCCGGGTTCGGGTGACTCCAGGAGTCACCAACCCCGGCAGGGGTTGCAGACTGCCGGATCTTCGCACCCCTCCGGGGTGCGGATCCAAATCGACACGCCATTCCCCGGGTGCGTGCTTCGCACGACCCGGGGCTATCTGCTGCAACGCCTCCGGCGTAAAGACCTCCGGGATCGGACACCCCCCGCCGGGTGGTGGCACCCGGCCTGCAGCCATGGAAGGAGACTACTTTTCTGTAACCACGGGCGGGCGGATCAGGTCAGCGCTGGTACGTACTCGAAGTCGGCAAAACGCAACCTGTTCCGGTAACCTTCCATGAACTCCTTGTCTCGCATTGTGTCGGTCGCGGCCCTTGGTACCGCGGTGGTCTTCAGCAGCCTTTCCGTGTCCGCCCAGGACGCGAATGGCGACAACAACGGCGGCGGACGCCGCAACCGTGGTGGTGGGCAGGGTGGGCCCGGGGGCGGCGGCAACTGGGATCCCGCCGCGATGCGCCAGCAGATGATGGATCGGATGCGCGAGCGGTTCGACGTGAAGGACGACACGGAGTGGAAGTTGATCTCCGAGCGCATCGAGAAGGTCAGCGACGCGCGTCGTGAGACGGCCGGCCGCGCCATGGGCATGATGTTCGGGGGTGGCGGACGTGGCGGTGGCGGCCAGGGCGGCGGCCAGGGGGGTGGTGGCCGTGGTGGATTCGGTGGCGACCCCATGCCCGAGCAGGACGCGTTGCAGAAGGCCGTGGAATCCAACGCTCCGGCGGACGAGATCAAGACCAAGATGGCGAAGTACCGCGAGGCCATGAAGGCCAAGGAAGCCAAGCTGGTGAAGGCGCAGGACGAGCTGAAGCAGGTGCTGTCCGTCAAGCAGGAGGCCACGGCCGTCCTGATGGGCCTGCTCAAGTAAGCCCTCGCCACCGTTCCAACTGATTCCCGGGGCGCTGCGGCGCCCCTTTTCCGACTTTTCCCATGGCTGGCGAACCCACCCTCGAATCCCTCCTCGAACAGATGGTCGCGGAGCGCCAGCTGTCGGCGACGGACGCCAGTCTTCTCCGTTCCGGCGTGCCCGGGGCGGAGGGAACGCCTGCGGAAGCCGACGTGCTCCGCTGGCTGGCGGGGGAGTATGCGGTCGGTTTCGAGTCGCTGGAGGACATTGATCCCGAGAAGGACCTCCTTTCGCGGTTCCCGGCGCGGATCCTCTTGAAGGAGGAACTGCTCCCCCTCCGCCGCGAGAACGGCCACGTCCAGGTCGCCACGGCGCGCCTGTTCGCGACCCAGGGCCTCGACGCCCTCAAGTCCCTCACCGGATTGCGCCTGGTTCCCGTCCTCGCGACGCGCGAGGCCATCCAGCGGGAGATGAAGAAGCGCCTGGGTGTCGGTGCCGACACCTTGGGAACGCTGGGCGAGGAAGCCTCTTTCCAGGTGGTGGATGAGGATGGTTCGGAAAGCACCGACCTCGACAACGCGGCCGAGGACGCGTCGATCATCCGCTTCGTCAACCAGGTGTTGCGGGACGCCATCGAGCTGCGGGCGTCGGACATCCATCTGGAGCCGTTCGAGACCGAATTGCGCATCCGGTACCGCATCGACGGCGTGTTGCAGGAAGTTCCCGTGCCGGCGCAGATCAAGCGGTTCCAGCCGGCGATCGTTTCGCGCGTCAAGATCCTCTCCCACCTCAACATCGCGGAGAAGCGCCTGCCGCAGGACGGCCGCATCAAGATCCGCATCGATGACGCCGAGGTGGACATCCGCGTGTCGGTGATCCCCATGTTGCACGGCGAAGCGGTGGTCATGCGTCTGCTGCGGCAGAGCGCAACCCTGCGCGGGATGGCGCAGCTCGGGATGAGCGCGCGCGAGTTGAAGAGCTTCAAGCGGGTGCTGGGATTGCCCCACGGAATCATCCTGGTGACGGGACCCACGGGTTCCGGCAAGACGTCGACGCTCTACACGGCGTTGAACGCGATCAACGACGCCGACACGAAGATCATCACGATCGAGGACCCCATCGAGTACCAGCTGAAGGGGATCAACCAGATCCAGGTTTCGGAGAAGTCGGGCCTCACCTTCGGGCGCGGGTTGCGCGCGATCCTGCGTCACGATCCCGACGTCCTGCTCATCGGCGAAATCCGCGACCAGGAAACGGCCCAGATCGCGG
>JBIKWS010000269.1:0-5642 GCA_044356195.1 Cyanophyceae cyanobacterium | reverse complement strand
CCAGGTCCTGTCGCCCCAGTTTCCGATCACCGCCCAGCAATTGCTGATCGTCAACCGCTGGACCGCCGGCAAGGGCAACTTCACCCAGTCCGTGCGCGTGTTGAGCTCCGACTCCTCCACGGTCCTCACCAAGTCCGAATCCAAGTTCCAACTGAACGACCCCGTTTTCTCGGCCACGACCGTCGTCGGCATCCAGAACCTCACCTTCAAGGAACCCGGACCCTACTGGGTCGAGATCCTCGTCGATGACGTCATGAAGCTCCGCTACGCCATTCCCGTATTCCAGGTGCAGCAGCAGCCCGGCGCTGCCGGTCAGACCGCCGGAGCCTGAGCCCTGCGCCACACACCCATCTCCTCCATGCAAGGGCCGCCGATCCACATCGGCGGCCCTTTTTGTTTGGGGATGGCATCCAGCCCTCGGAACCGGCAACTGCCCCACCCCGCCGGGTGAGGGCACCCGGCCTTCAGCTCAGGAAACCAACAGAGGGTTGGACATGGCTCCCAAAATCCGGGTAATCAATGAGCACACAGTCCCGAGGCGCTTCATTAGCGCGAAGCCCCCGCGGTTCCGTGTCTGCCCCTGAATCGTACCATGAAGCTCTGGCTCGTTCGTGCCGTCTCCGCGGCACTCGGTTGCATTGCTGCATCTGCCGCAACCTTCCTCTCGGAGCCCTTCCCCTATCCGGACGCGTCGGTACTCACCGGTACCGCCGGTTCCCCGTGGACGACGCTCACCGGTGCCGCCGGCGAACTGATCGTCTCCGGAGGCAGCCTGTCGCTTTCGTCCGCCGGTTCGGAATCCATTCGCGCGCCCCTCGCAGACGGTCCCCTTGCGGCCACCACCCTGTGGACCTCGTTTGATCTCCGAGCCACCGCCCTTCCAACCGCCACCGGCGCGGTGTTCGGACAACTGATCGACGCCTCCGGCAGCCCCCGCGCTGGCATCGTTGCCACGACGGACGGCGCCGCTTCCGGCAGCTACCGACTGCTCATCGGGTCCGCCGGTCTCGCCCCCAGTGCCACCGTCCTCCCGCTCGACCTCGCCACAGGCCAGACTTATCAGGTCGTCGTCCGCTATCTTCCACTGACCGGCGCAACGACCCTCTGGGTCAACCCGACCCACGCCGAAGCCACGATCCACACCGTCACCGCCTCGGATCTGTCGCCGGTCTCCTCCGGCATCAACGCCTTCCAATGGATCCAGTCCGCGGACGCGGGAACCCTGGTCGTCGACAACCTGAAGATCGCTTCCAGCTTCGCTGAAGTCACCGTTCCGTGCGCGCCGCAGCCGTCCGGTCTCCTTGGCTGGTGGACCGGCGACGCGACCACGGCCAACGAAACCGGCGGAACCGCCGCCAGCCTCGTCAACGGAGCCACCTACACCTTCGGCCGCGTCGGCCAAGCCTTCGCGCTCGATGGATCCGACGATTACGTCTCCATCGGTTCCCTGAACGCCCTCGACGCCGCCACCGGGATCACCGTCGGTGCCTGGATCCGACGCGACAACGTCTCCGGCACCGTCGCCGGAATCATCTCGCAGTGGAACACGTCTCCCCAGGTCAACAACCGGTTCATCCTGTATCTCGGGGAATCCGGGTCCTCCCTGCACGGGTCGTTTGGGGTCCAGTTCTCGGATGGAACCGTGGGCAGTCTGGCGAGCCAGAACGTCATTCCGGCCAACACCTGGATGCACATCGCCGCGACGTGGGACGCCGCCTCGGGATCCCTCCGCATCTACAAGAACGGCGCTCTGGACCGCTCCACCACCGTCGGAGCAGGCAAGGTCCTCGCCGGAACCCCGGACTACACCGCCAAGATCGGCGAATGGGGCGTCTTGCGGACCTCCGCCTACAAGTTCCCCGGCGACATCGATGAGGCCTTCGTCGCGAACCGCGCTCTCACGGCAACCGAAATTCAGGACCTGGTGAACGCCAGCGGCTCCGGATGGTGCCGTTCCGGCGCCTCAGGCGGGGGCACCGGAGACAGCTTCGTCATCGAGGCCGAAGACTTCGACCACGACAACGGCCAACCAGTAGCGCTCACCTCCGTGATGCCTTACCTCGGCGGTGCCGCCTCCGGGTTGAGCGCGGTGAACAGCATCGACTTCAACCGCACCAGCAACTCGGCCGTGGACGACCTGTACCGCATCGGTGAGAACCCCAACCAGCCAGTGGTGCTCAATACCGCCGTCGAGTCCGATCGCGGCCCATGGGAGGTGAACCTCTCCTACCGTTTGAGCAGCCTCACCGGCAATGAGTGGTTCAACTACACCCGCACCATCCCAACCGGCCGATACCGCATCATCGCCGCCATGTCGGGCTCCGGTACTCGCCCGCTCGCCGCCCGCCTTTCGGTCGTCACTGCCGGAAACGGAACTCCCGCCCAGAACACCGTGGAGATCGGCCGGTTCAGCGGAACTGCCGGACAAGGCCGTTCCCTCAACCGCTTCCTGACGCTGCAGAACGACTCCGGCGAGGTCCTGGTCGACCTCACGGGCACCGTCACCCTGCGGATCTCCGCGCAATCCGGGGACATTGACTACCTCCAACTCATCCCGGAGGCCGCACCCCGGGTTGCTGTCAGCCCCCAGCGCTCCGACGTTCCATTGGGCGGCGGCGTGATCCTCACGGCCGCCGCCACCGGCACCGGTCCATTCACCTACCAGTGGCGGCATGACGGCGTGCGGATCGAGGCGGCGACCAACGCGGTCCTCGAACTGGATTCCGTCAATGACGCGGATCGCGGAACCTATTCCTGCATGGTGAGCGATGCGGGCGGCCATGCGACCGGGGACTCCGTCGTGGTCACGATTGTCCATCCGATCGCGTACAACCAAACCATCGCCGCCAACCTGCCCAATGCGGGCGCCGGTGTCCTTTCCAACGGTGAAGGGGAAGATCTTTATGAACTGTCCGGCAACGCCGGCGATTGGATCTTCTTCGACGAACACAGTGGCTACGCCTGCGCGCTCCAGTGGGAACTGATCGCACCGTCCGGCACCCGCGTCTTCCACCACTGGCTGGGCGGCGGCTGCGGCAACGACGGCGATACCGGGCTGATCCAACTCCCGGAGTCCGGTGCCTTCCGACTGCGCATCTTCACCACCGACGCCTCGGACACGGGGTACGGCTTCCGGGTCACCCAGGTCCCGCCTCCCCTCACCTTCGCCCTCACCCTCGGGGACGCCATCACCGACGGATCCATCAACGGCGCTCCGGTCGCTGGCGCAGGAAACCTCGAAGTCCCCGCGGACGCCGATCTCTATACCTTCAGTGCAACGGCTGGCCAACGGGTCTACTTCGACGAACAGGCCGGCGACGGCTGCTTCACCCAGTGGTCCCTCACCGCGCCCGACGGCACCCAGATCTTCCACCACTGGCTCGGCTTCGGCTGCTGGAATGACGGGGATCCCGGAACCATCGCACTCCCCCTCGACGGCACCTACACCCTCCGCGTCTGGACCATCGATACGCGCTTTGGCCCGTACGCCTTCCGCCTCTGGCCTGTTGCCACGGACGCCTTCGATCTAGTCGTCGGCGACGTGGTCGCCCCTGGGCTGATTGGCGGGAATGCCGCCAGCGGTGCCGGTGCCATCGCTGCGCCTGGCAACACGGATACCTTCCGATTCACCGGCGCGACCGGGGATTGGATCTTCTTCGACGAGATCTCCGGCAACGGTTGCACGACGGTCTGGACCCTCACCAGTCCCAGCGGAACCCAACTCTTCAACCACCGCTTCGGACACAGCTGCTGGGACGACGGCGACGCCGGTCGCCTCCAACTTCCCGAGGAAGGGACCTACACACTCACCATCCAAGGGGTGGGAGAATCGATCCCTGAGTATTCGTTCGCCCTCCTGCCTTCCGGCCCCAACGAGGAGTTCGCCGTCAGCCTGCCCCTCGCCCTGACCGCAAACCAACTCAACAGCACCGAGACGCCTGGCGCCGGCACCCTCCAGCATCCCGGCCAACAGGACGTCTACACCTTCACCCTCACCGAACCCGCCCTCCTTTACGCCGAGGATCGCGGCGTCGCCGTCTGCTGCATCGACTGGCGCCTCGAAGACCCCGATGGAGGCCACGTGTTCTGGGATCGCGTCGACGGCTACGACCCGGGTCGCCTGGGCCTGTCCAAACTCGGCACTTACCGCCTCCGGGTTTTCCCGGTCGGCTCCTATCGCGAATGGTCCGGCCCCTATTCCCTCAAGCTCCACCTGTTGCCGCCGGAACTCCCGATGAACCTCGCCATCGATGAGACCGTGTCCGACGGCTTCATCGGTGCGAATGCGACTCCGGGCGCCGGGCGCATCGAGTCGGCGGGAATCAACGACATCTACCAGTTCACTGCGGAAGCCGGGGACGTGCTCTACCTCGAGGACCTGGGTGCCGCCCAATGCTGCATCGACTGGCAAATCCGCGATCCGAACAACAACTACTTCATGTGCTGCGACCGGATCGATGGCAACGATGTCGGCCGCTACCACGTCTCGGTCTCCGGAACCTACACCCTCTACGTTTACCCGGCCGGAGCGGACCCCAACTGGACCGGCACGTATTCGTTCCGCCTCCGCCGCGTCGTCGACGATGAGTTCGCCATCGCCCTGGATGATCTCGTGTCCGACGGGGCTGTCGCGGGGTTGCTCCGCCCCGGGGCCGGCCGGCTCGAAATGCCCGGTTCGTACGACATCTATACCTTCCACGCAGTAGCCGGCCAACTGGTGTACCTCGAAGACCTCGGAGCCGAAACTTGCTGCATCGACTGGCAGATCCGGGATCCGAACAACAACTACCTGATGTGCTGCGACCGGCTCGATGGAAATGACCTCGGCCGCTATCAGGTCGGGGTCACCGGCGAGCACACCATCTACGTCTACCAGGCCGGTGCCGTCCCCGAATGGCTGGGCAGTTACTCCTTCCGCCTCCGCGCCATCCCCCCGGATCCCACCTTCCCCATCAGCTACGACCAGGTCGTTGCGGCGGATTCCATCGGAGGCGCAACCGTCGAGGGTGCCGGAACCATCAGCCATCCGGGTGCCTACAACCTCTACACCTTCAACGGCACCGCCGGTGATGTGGTTTATCTGGAGGACCTGGGCGCCGGGCAGTGCTGCCTCGACTGGCAGATCCGCGATCCGAACAACAACTACTTCATGTGCTGCGACCGACTCGATGGGTCGGATCCGGGCCGCTACACGCTGGGCGTCACCGGCACGTACACGGTCTATGTGTATCCGGCCGGGGCTTCGCCGGACTACATCGGCAACTTCTCCTTCCAGATCCGATCCATCCCGTCGGACGGCCACTTCACCGTGGGCATCGACGAGGTTGTCAGCGCGGACTCCATCGGCGGCGTGTCGACACCCGGTGCCGGCCGCCTCGAGTACGCCGGTGCCTACGACTACTACACCTTCACAGGAACGGCAGGCCAGACGCTCTACCTCGATGACCTCGGTGCCGATCGGTGCTGCATGTACTGGTACATCCTTCGTCCGGACGGAAACTACCTGATGTGCTGCGACTACCTGGACGGTTACGACGTCGGCCGTGTCGACCTTCCCTTGGACGGCACTTACACCGTGGTGGTGTACCCGGGTGGCAGCCCTGACTACTCCGGCACATACTCCTTCCGTCTACGGTCGCCCC